>NZ_JBDLLU010000008.1 GCF_039749495.1 Dehalogenimonas sp. THU2
CACCAATGTACCGGTCAAACCGACGTTTGACTGGGCTGACGTCCCCGGTGCCGTCTCCTACGAAGTCTGGGTTGACACCAAGGCTGACTTCAGCACCGCCGTCAAGGCCACCACCCCGATCTCGGCTTACGCCTGGACCGGCGCTAACCTGGCCAACAACACCTCCTACTACTGGCAGGTACGCGCGGTAACTGGTTCCGGTACATCCGGATGGGTAACAAGCGTGTTCACTACTGAACTGGCTGCGCCTCCTGTGGTCACCGTGACCCAGCCAGCCCCCACTCAGACGAACATCACCCTGACCGTTCCCGCGACTGAGACCCCCAGCTACATCTGGATCATCGTCGGCATCGGCGCACTGCTGACCGTCCTGGTGATCGTGCTCATCGTCCGCACCCGCCGCGTAGTCTAACTCGTTAGACTAAACAGCAACGGATAACCAGAAGGCCCCCCGGGCAACCGGGGGGCCTTCTCTATTTTCCCCCCCACGTCATTGCGAGGCCTGTCCTGTGCTTGTCGAAGGGCTCCCGGCGAAGCGGTCTTGGTTTCTGGTTTTGACAATTAAGCCTTGGATAATGGATATTGTTCTAAGACGTTAGATATGAGGGATTGGATAATTCATGTCAACCGGTTACGTCCATCATCCCGCTTTCCTCACCCACGACGCCGGCCCTTCCCACCCGGAATCCCCGGATCGCCTGCGCGCGATAATGGGGCGCCTTGGAAGCGGCGGCATAGCTGACCGCCTGACATCCGTCGAGGCACGCCCCGCCACTCGTCTGGAACTTCTGGCCGTCCACGACGATACCTACCTGGAAGAATTGGAGAAAATGGCTGGTCAGGGCGGCGGATGGCTGGACGCGGATACGCACGTCTCGCCGGGGTCCTGGAAGGCAGCGTTATATGCTGCGGGAGGCTCTGTGGCGGCTGTAGAGGCGGTCATGGAGGGCAGGGTGTCTCATTGCATGGTATTGGCCCGCCCGCCCGGCCATCATGCCTTCAGAAATCGAGGCTCGGGTTTCTGTCTGTTGAACAACGTCGCCATCGCCGCCACCGCAGCGCGGCGAAAATACGGCCTCAACCGCGTCGCTATCATCGACTTTGACGTCCACCACGGCAACGGCACACAGGCCATCTTTGAAGGCGACCACGGCGCGTACTACGTTTCGACCCACCAGTACCCGCATTACCCGGGGACAGGGGGATTGGGGGGAGTTGATAGTTACCAGTTTCCACTTTCTAATCAATCGGAACGATCAACTATGAACTATAAACTATCAACCCCGCTAAACATCCCCCTGCCGTCCGCCTGCGGCGATAAGGAATATCTGCGAGTCTTCGACGAGATCATCCTGCCCGCCGTCCGCCGCTTCAATCCGGGCCTGATCCTCGTCTCCGCCGGCTACGACGGCCACTGGGCGGACCCTCTGGCGGGCATGAACCTGCCCGTCTCCGGCTTCGCTGCGATGGTCGGGAGGATCAAAAACCTGGCGGAAGACCTCTGTGGTGGCCGCCTGGTCTTATGCCTGGAAGGCGGCTACCACCTGGAAGCCCTGGCCGCGTCCGTCGCCGCCACCTTCCAAATCCTCCTCGGCGATTCCCAAATCGACGACCCACTCGACCCGCCCCCGGACAGGTTGAAGGCATCACCCGACATATCGACTCTCATCGCGGATCTGAAGAATATCCACTACCTCTAACTTCCAACCTCCCTCTCCCTTGATGGGAGAGGGAATGAGGGTGAGGGTGAAGGGGCGGAGGGTGCGTTTGGAGATTTAGGTTTGGAATTTGGAATCTATTTTGGATTTAGAAATTAGATATTAGGATTTCACCCGTCGCGTCTTTCCCCACACTCCATCTCGCACTCATCGCACTCCTCATCACAGGGCTCCACGTGCAGCGTGATCTCCAGCCGCGGCAGGCGCTCCCTGAGGTCAGCCTCCAGGTGGTCGCACATCCGGTGGGCTTCTTCGACGGAGGCGGCGCGCGGCATCACCAGGTGCAGTTCGGCGAAGCGCTGGGCGCCGGCCTTGCGGGTGCGCAGGCTGTGGAACCCGGTCAGTTGCGCCCGGTGCTCTCGCAGCACGTCGGCGATGAGCTTTTCCTCACCGTCGGGCAGTCCCGTATCGACGATGCCGCCGAAGGACTTTTTGAGGATGTCGTAGGCCGCCTTGATGATGATCAGGGCTACCGCCATGGCGATGATTGGGTCCAGGACGGTCAGGCCGGTGAATTGTACCAGCGCCAGGCCGGTTAGAACCCCCGCGGAGGTCATAACGTCAGTCCGCAGGTGCTGGGCGTCGGCCTCCAGGGCGACAGAATCGGTGGCTTTGGCGATCTTGAAGAGGTGGCGGCTGACCAGCGTGTTGGCGATGACGGAAACCAGCATCACGGCGATGCCCCAGCCCAGCAGTTCGACCTCGGCGCCGTGGAGAATCCGCTTGACCGCCTCGTAGATGATCCAGATCGCGGCCACAAAGATCAGCACGGCCTCGACAGTGCCGGAGACGTTCTCCCACTTGCCGTGACCGAAAGGGTGCTCCCGGTCGGCGGGTTTGTCGGCGGCACGTACACCGAAGAAGGCAATGATGGCGGCCACCAGGTCCAGCGCGGAGTGGATGGCCTCTGCCAGCACGCTGACCGCGCCGGTCAAGAGCCCCACCGTCACCTTGAGGACGATGAGCAGGGTGTTGGAAGCTACCGAAAGTGACGCGGCGCGGGTTTTAGTGTTTACCATCAGCGATAATTCCTAAGCCTAAGCGCAAAATCTTGGATAAAAACACCCGGACCAGTTTTGATATTTGGACTTTGGAATTTGGATATCAGGAATCGGTGATTAAGATTTGGCCCCGATGCGTTTCTTGTCGAAATTGTCCCAGATAACCAGTATCGCCGGCGCGACAAAGACCGAATCATAGGTGCCCACTATGATGCCGATGAGCATGACCACCGCCAGGTTCTGGATGGTGGCGCCCACGAAGAGCATCAGCGCCAGCACCACGATGATGGTGGTCAGGGAGGTATTGATGGAACGGATCAGCGTTTCGGCCACGCTGCGGTTGACCACGCCCTCGAAGGTCGGGGCCACGCCGCGCAGGGCGTTCTCCCGGATCCGGTCGAAGACGACCACCGTGTTGTTGACGCTGTAACCGATGACCGCCAGGATGCCGATGATGAAGACCAGGTTGATCTCCCAGCCGAAGGCGGCGGCCAGCACGGCGTAGATGCCCAGTACGGCCACGACATCATGCAGCACCGCCACCACGGCGCCGGTGCCGTAGTGCAGCGGTTTGGGCATGCGACGGAAGGCGTAAGTCAGGTACAGCAGGATGCCCACGGAAGCCAGTCCCACGGCGATCAGGGCGATCCGGGAGGTCTGGCTGGCGATGATGGGATCCACGGATTCGAAGCTGCGTTCGGTCAGAGCGCCGAAAGCTGTTTCCAGCCCGTCCTCGAGGGTGTTTTTCTGAGCGTCGGTGATGGAAGGCAGGCGGATGATGAAATCCTCGCTGCCGGTCTCCTGGATGATGGCGGTGCCGTAACCCAGGTCTGAAAGCTCACTTCTGAGGTCGGAAAGCTCAGGGGCCGAGTCGAAAGCGACAGTCAGCAGCGAACCACTGGAAAAGTCGATACCGGATTTCAGTCCGAAGGCGCCCAGGAAAATGAGCGAGAGGACGATCAGCGCCCCGGAAAGACTGAGAAAAAGTTTACGTTTACCGATGATATTAGGCATTCTGGTCCCCTGTTTCGGTGGTGAATAGTTTGAGATTTTTAGCAGCTTTGGAGCCGATGAGCGCCCGGAGGAAGGTGCGGGTGATGAACATGGCGGTAAACATACTGGCCAGGACGCCGACACCCAGCGTCAGGGCGAAGCCCTGTACCGGGGCTCCGGCGGCTACGCTGCCGCCGACCCAGACAAGGATGGCGCAAACGATGAGGGTGGTGACGTTGGCGTCCCAGATAGCACTCCAGGCGCGGGAGAAACCGGCCTCGATGGCGGCGCCCACGGTGCGGCGGGCCCGGAGTTCCTCTTTCATCCGCTCGAAGATAAGCACGTTGGCGTCCACCGCCATGCCGATGGACAGGATGAAGCCGCCGATGCCGGCCAGCGTCAGCGTCACCGGCACCAGTTTATAGATGGCCAGTACCAGCACGACATACACCAGGAGGGCCACGCTGGCCATCAGGCCGGGCAGGCGGTAGAAGACGGTCATGAAGATCATCACCAGGATGATGCCGATAATGCCGGCCAGCAGGCTGAGATCCACGAAATCGGCGCCCAATATCGGGGAGACGGTATTCTCATAGATGACTTCCAGCGGCACCGGCAGGCGTCCGGCATTGAGCTGACGCGACAGGAGCTGGGCTTCGTTGGTGGACAGCCCGGTGATAACGCCGGAATCCGTGATGACGGTGTTGACGGTGGGGGCGATGGGGAGACCGTCGTCGCCGATGAGCGCCGTGTCGCCTTCGAAGATGCCTAGCCTGTCACCTACCAGGCGAGTGGTGACTGCCTCGGAAATGGCGGAGCCTTCACCGTTCCACTCGAAGTTGAGTTCGATGCCGCCGAACTGCCCGGTGGTGACGAAGGTGTTTTCGTTGAAATAGCTGGAATTGAGTTCCTTGACTACGCCGTCGATCTCGGCGGTGGCCGGTTTCCAGCGGCCCAGTTCGTTCACCCAGGTGGCCTCTTCATCAGCCCCGGCGATCTCACCGAAGACCAGCAGGGCGGTGGAGCCGATGCGCTGTTTCTGGGCATCGGACAGTTCCGTGCCCGGCAGTTCCACGACGATGCGGTTCTCTCCCTGGCGGGCGATATTGGGTTCGCTGACGCCCAGGGGGTTGACCCGGTTATTGATGACGCCCAGGATGCCCTCGATGGTGGCGTCCTTGTCCTCGTCGGCCACGCCGGACAGGTCGGCTTCGTAGACCAGGTGGATGCCGCCCTGTAGGTCGAGGCCGAGCTGAACAGGCTTGCCGAACAGGATGCCGTCGCCCATCGGCAGGACCACCAGCGCCGATAAAATCAGGAGCACCAGGATGGTGATAAGTCCGGGAAGATGTTTTTTCATTCTTTATTCCGAATCCAGATTAAAATCGATATTTTAGTTGGCCACAGTTTACCAGAAAATGGCGGTCTGAGCAGCCGCCGCGATTTCCTATCAGGTTAAAGTTTCGTTATCGTGTCGCCGCTCTCTGTTTAATTATTGTTAAGACCCGTTCGCCCCGCGTTCGATCAACCGGCGAGCGAACTCGATGGCTTCCTCCGGCGTGCTGATCTCCCCGGTGGCCTGCGCTTCTCCGGCGGCGGTGAGAATCGTCCCCATTTCAGGCCCCGGTCTCAAGCCGAGGCGTGATTGTAAATCGGTTCCGGTCAGGAGCCGCGGCGTCCGGGATTTTTCCAGTTGCCGACCGCGTTCGGCCAGAACATAGTTCACTATTGTAACATGTTCACGAAAGTTATCAAGCGACAGCGTCGGGCCGCGGGCGGCCAGGTGGTCGGCCAGGCTGAGATAAAGGGTGGCGACAGCCGCCTCGCCGGTGTCCCGCAGGTAGCGATAGACCGCCTTGGGGGTGGGTAAAATCGCTTCTGGACCCATCTGGTTCGGCCGCATGTGGGACTCCACCATGGCGGCGACGAATTTGGTTTCTTTTTGTGAAAATCGCAGCCGTTTCAGCATTTCCTGCGCCGTCACCGCGCCGCGGCCGGCGTGGCCGTAGAAGCGGACGCGGCCGTTGGGCGCCAGGACCTTGGTCTCCGGTTTGGCGATGTCATGGATGAGCGCGGCCAAACGGGTGAGGGCCAGCCGGGTGGTGCCGCCGTTCAGCGGGGATTCGAAATATGCGGCGGTCGATGCATCCCAGGGGATGATGCTTTTCGCTTCAGGCATAGCGTATGACCAGTCACCTCGTCGTAATACCCAGTCCAGAGAGGATACCGTTTTAAGCTGGTGACCCAGTACGTCCCAGGTGTGTTCTTTAGGTTGATCGACGCCTCGCGACGGCTCCAGTTCCGGGAATATCCGGGTCAGGAGGGAGAGCCGGTCAAGGTACTCGAATACGGCGCCCGTCGAGGGCAGGGAAAGCAGTCTCACCAGTTCTTCCCGGGTTCTTTCGCCGGCGACATTTGCGACCGATTCGGCGTCGGCGGTGATGGCAACCTCGGTGGCCGGTTCGATGGTAAATCGGAGTTCGGCGGCCAGTCTCACCGCCCGGAGTAGGCGTGCCGGGTCCTTTTGGAAAACATCGGGAGAGACGGCGCGGATGAGTCGCTTTTCCAGGTCTCGCATCCCACCCCTGGGATCTATTACCGGCAGTTCCCCTGTCGCGATGTCGAAATTTTCGAGCGGGCAGGCCAAAGCGTCGATGGTGAAGTCCCGCCGGGCGAGGTCCTCTTCCATAGTACCCCAGGCATCGCCGATATCCACCTGGCTGAAGGCGCCGCCGGCCGGGAGGGTGATGCGGAACATGCCGGCTCCCTCGTCCAGCGCGAAACAGGCGCTGCCGAGCTTGTCCGCCAGGTCGGTTATTAGGGAGGCGGTATCGCCGGATACGGCGACATCCAGATCGCACACCGGTAATTTGAGCAAAGTATCGCGGATGAATCCGCCGGCGATGAACGCCTTGACGCCTTTGGTATGAATCACCGCCGCAATGGCGGCAATGACAGCCCGCTGGCCGGGATCGTTTACGCTGATGAACGAGGGTGTTGTATCTGCCATGACGAATGCTCTAACTATACAAGCATCGGCGGGGTGGGGCAAGGGTCTTCGGATTAATTCACGTATTTCGTGTCTCTCCTTTTCGTAAAGAGCCTGTCCTGAGCGAAGTCGAAGGAGAGACTAAGAGGGATTTCGTCTCTGCCGTGCCCGCCAGGTTAAATCAGACTTAGTCCAGACCCAGTGGATCGACATCGATACCGATCCCCGCGGGGAGTCCGGCGGTTGAAAGGAATTCGGATACGCCGCAGCCTTTCACCATCACCTGCCAGCGGTAACGGCCGCCGCGCCGCGGCACGAAAGCTGGCGCCGGGCCGAGAAAATCGATGCCGGTCAGACCCCGGGCATCCCGCTCCAGGGTCAATTTATTTTTCAAGGTGGCGGCTACGGCGCGGCCTGTGCCTTCATCGACATGTTGAATCGTCAGCACGGCCAGTTCACCGAAAGGCGGGTAGCCCAGCGTTCGCCGGAATTTGATCTCCTGTTGAAAGAAACTCGGGTAGTCATGTTTGACGGCGGCGATGACGGCGTAATGCTCCGGCTGGTAGCTTTGCACCACCACCCGGCCGGGGAATTCGCCGCGCCCGGCCCGTCCGGCTACCTGGGCCAGCAACTGGAAAGTGCGTTCACCGGCGCGGAAATCCGGTAGATTGAGCGCCGTATCGGCGTTGATCACGCCCACGAGCCCGACCCGGGGCAGATCCAGCCCGCGCGCCACCACCTGGGTGCCGATAAGGATATCTGCCCGTCCGGCGCGGAAATCGTCGAAGATCTGGTATCCGGCATCCTTGCCGCGAGTGGCGTCGGAATCCCAGCGCAGGATACGGGCTTCCGGGAATTCCCGCTGTGTCTCCTCCTCCAGTTTCTGGGTACCCAGGCCCAGGTACTTGATGCGGCGGCTGTGGCATACCGGGCAGATCTCCGGCACCCGGTAACCGGCGTTGCAATGATGGCAGACCAGCCGCTTCTCAACCGGGTGATAACCCAGCGGCAGCAGGCAGTTGCGGCATTTGAGCACCTCGCCGCAATCACGGCACTGGATGAAGGTGGCGCCGCCGCGGCGGTTGTAAAACAGGATGACCTGTTCCCTGTTCCTGAGGGCATCCGTGATTTCAGCCCGCAGCTTACGGCTGAAGATGGAGAGGTTGCCGCTTTTAAGTTCTTCCCGGAGATCGATCAGGGTGACCGCCGGCAGCGCTGCTCCGGGGTGGGGGGTGAGGCGGTCCGGTAGTTCCAACAGGGTGACTGTTCCGGTGGACACCTTATGATAGCTTTCGATATCCGGTGTCGCCGAACCCAGCAGCAAGGCGGCGCCTGACTCAGTCGCCAGACGTTCAGCGACGGTGCGGGCATGATACAGGGGAGGAGTGTCCTGCTGTTTGTAGGCCCACTCGTGTTCTTCGTCCATTACGATAAGGCCTAGTTGACTCACGGGGGCGAACAGGGCGCTCCTGGGGCCGATTACGATGTCGAAGACCCCTTCGGCGATAGCCCGCCACTGGTCGAAACGTTCGCCCAGGGACAGTTTGCTGTGCAAGACCGCCACACGGCCGGGGAATCGGGCGGTGAAGCGTTCTATGATCTGGTGGGTGAGGGCGATCTCCGGCACCAAGACGATGATCTGTTTCCCTTCTTTCAAGGCATGGGCGGTGGCGTGAAGATAGACCTCCGTTTTACCAGAGCCGGTCACCCCGTGCAACAAAAACGCGGGCGTTTTGCCGGGCATTGCCGTATCGATGCCTCGGATGACAGCTTCGACGGCGGTGGTTTGGGCGGGGGTTAGGGTGGGGGGCAGCGGCAGTTCCATCGCGGCGGGCAGGCGTGGGGCGCGCCGGGATTCTTCTTTGACGGTTTCGATCAGGCCTTTCCGGGTCAAGGCAGCCAGCGCCTCGGAAATATCGCCGATCTCATCGCGCAGTGCGGCGGCGGTGTTGTTGCCGCGGGAGTTGATCAATTGAGACAAGATTGATGCCTGTTTAGGGGCTTTCGCCATCAGTTTCCCGGCGATTGCCTGCGCGGCATCGAAATCGATGATAAGGCGGACCACTGTTTCCAACCGGGGTTTGATCTTGAGTGGCTGAAGCCGGTAGCGCCGGTCGATTAGATTGTTATCGAGGAGGTGCCGCAGCGCATTGCGCGCCGCCGTTTTTCCGAAGCGTTTTTCCAGCGTTTTTTGTTCGACGGTATCGTCAAGCCTGATGTCTTCTATGATGGCGCACTCGGTCGGGGATAGGGCGACATCGCAAGGGAGTTCTGTGGTTTTGAAGATGGCTTCCGCCTTTCGTTCGAAACCGGGAGGCAGCCACAGCGCCAGCGAGGGGAATAACGGCGCCAGGTAATGGCGGCTGATAAACAGACCCGTCGCCATTTGCGCCGGGGTGAGACAGACGAGAGGATCGGTGACTCCGGCCAGGAGGCGCGTCTCGGCGAAGCGGGGGATATCGCCTACTTCCACCACAATGCCCTGGAGAGTCTTCGGCCCGAAGGGTACCAGCACAGCCTGACCCGGCCGGATATTCAACCCGGCCGGTATTTCGTAGCTGTAAGAGTTACGACCGGCGGCCGGTGAATTGACACTGACCTCGGCGTAGCGCAAGCGTTTTCTCGCTGCTTCTATTCGGTGGCTTTAGGTTCGCGCTGTTCCTTGATGCGGGCGGCCTTGCCGGACAATCCGCGCAGGTAGTATAGCTTGGCGCGGCGGACCCGGCCGCGGCGAACCACTTCGATCTTATCGACCAGCGGAGAGGCGAAGGGGAAAACGCGCTCTACGCCCACGCCGTAGGTGACACGGCGCACGGTGAAATTGCCGCCGTCTCCGCCGTTACGGGTACGCAGCACAACACCCTGGAACATCTGGATGCGTTCTTTTTCGCCTTCGACGATCCTGACATGTACTTTAACGGTATCACCCGGGTTTACCTCGGGGAAATCGGTTTTGACCGCCGCCGGTACCAACTCTGAAACTTTCATATGGGACTCCTTGTCATACCGCGCCGGGTCAACACCCGCCGGAAAAATCAGCAATGTTACAGACTGAATAGTAAATCACAAAAGGGCATTGAATAGCAAGTCGGGCTTAATCGGTGCCGCTTTCGCCGCTATCGAATTCGGCTTTTAGCTCGATCAACGTCTTCCGGTCGGTTTTCGACAATTCTGCTATATCCAATAACTCCGGTCGTATCGCCAGGGTGCGTTTCAATGATTCCCGCCGCCGCCAGCGGGCGATCTCGGCGTGGTTTCCGGAAAGCAGCACCGGGGGCACCGCCATGCCGCGGAATTCCGGCGGGCGGGTATAGTGGGGATATTCCAACAGTCCCTGGCTGTGGGACTCATCGACTTGGGATTCGCTCGAACCCAGGACGCCGGGCAGCAGGCGCGCCACGGTGTCGGTCAACACCATGGCGGGCAGTTCTCCGCCGGAAAGGACATAATCGCCGATGCTTATCTCATCGTCGATGATCGCCCGCAACCGCTCATCGATGCCCTCGTAATGCCCGGCGATGAGGATGAGGCGCGGCTTTTGCGCCAGTTCGGCGGCGATGGCTTGGGTGAACAATCGACCCGCGGGTGAGAGCAGGATGACTGGAGCCCTGGCATCGTCCAAAGCCTGCACGGTCTCGACGGCCTCGAACACCGGCTCCGGCTTCAAGACCATGCCAGCACCGCCGCCGTAGGGCGTGTCATCGACGACATGATGGCGATCATGGGTGTAATCCCGGATGTTGTGGAGCTGCATATCGAGCAGGCCGCGGTCGATAGCCCTCTTCAGGATACTGGAACCGAACGGTCCGGCGAACATCTCCGGGAACAGGGTCAATATATCGATGCGCATCGGCTGATTTTAACATAAACGCAACCCGGAAGGCGTCCCTGTTCAGTCCGGGATCCATCGACCAAGGGTATTGCTACCTGAATCGGGCGAAATCTGGAGTTTTGAAGAGCCTGGGTGAGAGGCTGAAATACTATTGACAGGATTTACTGGCTGTAACAATGTCGCAGACCGCCGCTGGGCGCGGTTAACCTGTCTTGACCTAACCCGTATTTGAGAGTATATTGAAAATGTGAGTACCGGTACTAGTACTCGCAAGGATCGAAATAACGAAAAAGGAGGATGAATGGTAGAAAGGCAAGCCGTTCTTGGGATTTGGCTCTTTCCTCAGGCACACTCCTCGCTCGGAGATGGAAAATCCTAGGTGATGTCCATAGCGGGGAGTCAGAACGAAGGTTCTTGAGCTTTCCATAGGCTGGGTTGAAATCCATCTGGTCGTATGATCAGGACGGGAAAGTAAAGAGCGAAGCAGCACTAGAGGACCAAAAAGGATCCCAGGTAACGAGAAAAGAATAAGGTTTACCAAGGTTTACACGGGCGGGTGCCGATAGCGGACTAGCTAGGCACCCGCCCTTATTTTTATATCATCGCCGACCCGGGTGCTGCACAGGGCCGCGGCACTGCCGCCTTTCAAGGCGATCTCCAGGTATCCCGCGGAACCGATGACAGCCATCAGGCCGCTGCCGTCCGCGTAAGCGTGTTTCAAGCCCTGTACCAAATGGCCGCCGAGATCGATGCGCAGGTTGGTCCCGGCTGGGAGGTCTTCGGGGCGAACGTCGGTGATGACGTTGCCGAAGTTGTCGATGTGCAGGACGTGGCCGGTCACCCCGCCGCCCGCGAGAACTTCCGGCTGGGGCAGCTTCAGCATGTTCAACCGGTTGACCGTTTCGCCGAAGGCGTTTATCTGAAACCCCTGGGACAGGAGCGCCGCCACAGGGGCCATGATGTCCCGGCCGTGGAAGGTGTCCGATACCGGCTGGCGGAAGAAACGGCTGTTGGTGACTTCCACGGCATGCGCCTCCGGGTTCAGTTTGACCTGGCGGAGGCCGCCGCTGGCTTCGACGAAATCGCCCGAGGCATACTCCTGGATCGCGTAGGAGAGCACACCGTTGTCCGGCCCCACAAAGGTCCCTGACGGCGTCCGGAGAATGACGATACGCCGGGTGGTGCCGACGCCGGGGTCCACCACCACCAGGTGAATGGCGGAACGGGGGAAGTAAGGATAGACGGTGGATAGGACGAAAGCCGCC
Organism: Dehalogenimonas sp. THU2; assembly: GCF_039749495.1. NCBI lineage: Bacteria > Bacillati > Chloroflexota > Dehalococcoidia > Dehalococcoidales > Dehalococcoidaceae > Dehalogenimonas > Dehalogenimonas sp. THU2. The sequence continues at coordinate 11,799 of NZ_JBDLLU010000008.1, forward strand.
TGAAACACATTTTGGGGCGGGATTTCATGGCTGATATCTACCAGCAGGGCCTCCGGGTTGGTGTCCAGGATGACGCCCTTCATGGCGGCGACATAGCCGCCGGCGACGCCGAAGTCCGTGGTCAGGGTGATGACGGAGTTCATTTCGCCCCCGTTCGACAATCGTTCGGGATACTAGATTATCAGCAGCACCCAGATGGACACCAGGACGAACATGATCACCAGTGCGATGGTCAACTGGAAGAGCGATTTCTCGATGCCGCGCTTGGTGCGGAAGACCGTGTCCGACTGGCCGAATATGCCGCCCAGGCCGCCGCCCCGCACCTGCAGCAGGGTCGAAAGGCCGAGGGTCACGGCGATGATGATCTGGGCGATAAGTAAAAAGGTGAGCATTGTTTTAACCTTCCTTGAGCTTCTGTTGAATTATATCGGCGGCGAGGGCCGGATTAGCCCGGCCTTTGGACAGTTTCATCATCTGTCCGACCAGGAATTTGAGCGACTGTTCTTTACCGGCGTGATAATCAGCGACGGCGGCCGGATTGGCGGAGATGATGTCCGCGGCCATGTCTTTGAGGGCGGAGTCGTCGGAGATCTGGGCAAGTCCTTTATCCTTAATGATGTCCGCGGCGGACTTGCCGGAATTGTACATCTCCTCCAGCACGGTCTTGGCGGTGGCGCTGTTGATAGTGCCTTTGGCGGTGACGACGGCCAGGCCGGCCAGGGCGGCGGGGGGCACCTTTTCGCTGAAAGCGGCGATGTCGATGTTGGCCGCGTTCATGATGCGGGAGATCTCGCCGTTGACCCAGTTGGCGGCGTCCTTGGCGGTTGCCGCCATATCCGCGCTGAGGACGGCTTCGAAATAATCCGCCGTCTCGCGGGCGGAGGTCAGCAGGGAGGCGTCGTAATCGGACAGGCTGTAATCTCGCATGAAGCGGGCCTGGCGGGCTTCCGGTAGTTCGGGCAGCCGCGACCGGACATCCTCGATCCATTTGTCGTCGAACTTAAGCGGCGGCAGATCGGGTTCCGGGAAATAGCGGTAATCGTGGGCAAACTCCTTGGAGCGCTGCGAGACCGTCTCGCCCCGGTCGTCCAGCCAGCCGCGGGTCTCCTGCTTGGCGCTGATGCCCAGGTCATAATCTTTGGATTGCCGGCCGACCTCGTACTCCAGCGCCCGGAAAACGGCGCGGAATGAGTTCATGTTCTTGACTTCCACCTTGGGGTAGAACTTCGTCTCACCAGCCGGTCTGAGCGAGATGTTGGCGTCGCAGCGGAAGGATCCCTCGTCCATGTTGGCCACCGACACGCCTAGGTAGCGCAGGATGGTGCGGAGTTTCATCAGGTACTGGCGTGCCTCTTCCGGCTCCCGCATGTCCGGCTCACTGACGACCTCCATCAGCGGCACGCCGGAGCGGTTGACGTCCACCAGGGAGTGCCCGCCGCCGAGTTCATCGCGGTGGATGAGCTTGGACACGTCTTCCTCGAGGTGAACGCGGGTGATGCCGATACGCCGCACCTCACCGTTGACGGTGACATCCAGCCAGCCGTTACGGCCGATGGGCTCGTCGTATTGGGATATCTGGTAACCCTTCACAAGGTCAGGGTAGGGGTAGTTCTTGCGGTCGAACTTGGAGTGCGGCGCGATGGTGCAGTGGAGCGCCAGCGCCGTCATCATGGTGAACTCCACGGCGCGCTTGTTGATCACCGGCAGGACGCCGGGCAGGCCGAGGCATACCGGGCAGACGCGGGTATTGGGCGGCGCGTCGGCATAGTCCGAGGCGCAGCGGCAATACATCTTGCTGGCGGTGGCCAGTTGGGCGTGGACCTCCAGCCCGATGACCGTCTCGTATTTGGTAATCGTCGTCGTCATGAAATTAACCTTGTAAGTATAGCAATACAGCCGCAGAGCGGCAACAGGCGCTCAATCACTTGTCATGACCTAAAAATAAATATGCCAAACCCGCCAAAATCCTATTGACAGCCCAGGAGTGCCGGTGTGCTACAATGCACTCTCTGATAAGCGTGTTACAGGATGAACTTGCTGATTTTGCGTTGTTTTGCCGCCTCTCGGATTTCTTCGCGTGGTTCTCCCGGATCGTCGCCTGAATTGTTTGGATTGTTTTTACTTGTCACAACGAAACAATCTCACGTTTGGCGCCTCGGATTCCAATCGTGGAAAATCGGGATTGTTTCCGAAAATAGCATCGGCGAAAAAACAAAAACCGTCATTTGCTCTCCTATATCGGTCGGCCCGAAGCTGAAACTGAAAACACCTTATTCACCTCCCTTGAGAAAATTTACAAACATTTTACATTCGGCTAATACTTGGATAATACTGGGAGTGTAGTATGGGTGTCACAAGGAGGACGATATGTCAAAGACGATTTTGAGACTGGTTTCAGGTACCGTGGTTCTGGCCGTGCTGGCTACAGGCGCGGTGGGAGTGGCGGCGGCGGATAGGACCGCAAGGGAACCGGCGCCGGCGGTCGAACGGACACAGCGTCCGGACGCCAGTGTTGCGGCGACGATCGATCAGATCATCGAACGCATCATGGAGATGCGGAACCGCAGCAATGTGGTCGCGTTGCTCGACCGGCTGGTGAAGAACGACCGGATCACCCAGGGCGAAGCCAATCAGATCCTTAAAGACTGGGACGAAAAGCATCCGCCACCGTCCTTCGCGGACATCGAAGCCCGGATCATGGCGATGAAGAATCACAATAACGTAGTCGCCGTCCTCGACCGGCTGGTGGCCAACGGCATCATCACCCAGGGCGAGGCAAACCAGCTCCTCAAGGCATGGGAAGAGGCGAACCCGCCGCCGTCCTTCGAGGATATCGAAGCCCGGATCATGGCGATGAAGAACCACAATAACGTGGTCGCCGTCCTGGATCGGCTGGTGGCCAACGGCATCATCACCCAGGGCGAGGCCAACCAGCTCCTTAAGGTCTGGGAAGAGGCCAACCCGCCGCCGTCCTTCGAGGACATCGAAGCCCGGATTTTGGCGATGAAGAACCACGACAGAGTGATAACCGTCCTCGACCGGCTGGTGGCTAACGGTATCATCAGTCAGGGTGAGGCCAACCAGTTACTTAAGGCATGGGAAGACCAGCATCCTGACTGGCAGACCGCGCCGACTCCTCCTCTGCCTACCACGTCCGCACGGACAGCGTGACCGGTAATCGCGTAGAAAGAACAGGCCGGGAGGGGAACCTGCCGGCCTGTTTCATTTACCAATCCTGCCCGTTATAATGTCGCAAAAGCCAGATAATATTATGGAAACGATCTTCATCATCGACGACGAGCCCAATATCGTCGAACTGGCACGGCTTTACCTGGAACGCGATGGTTATAAGGTACTCTCCGCCGGGAAAGGCCGCGACGGCCTGGACCAGATCGCCGCTGCCGGTCCGAATCTGATAATACTGGACGTCATGCTGCCCGACATCGATGGGTTCGAGGTCTTGAAACGTATCCGAAAAGGCAGCCAGGTACCCGTGCTGATGCTGTCCGCCCGGCGTGAGGATGTGGATAAGATCGTCGGGCTGGAAATGGGAGCCGACGACTACCTTACCAAGCCGTTCAATCCCCACGAATTGCTGGCGCGGGTCAGAGCGGTGCTGCGCCGCAGCAAGGTGATGGAACCGGCGGCCGAAGTTATCGAACTGGGCAACCTCAGGATAGACGCAGACCGCCATGAAGCCGCGGTGGCGGGATCGAAAATATCCCTGCGCAGCAAGGAATTCGCCCTGCTGCTGGCTATGGCCCGTCATCCCGGCGTGGTATTCAGCCGGGAGAAGCTCCTAAACCAGGTCTGGGGGTACGACTATTACGGCGACACCCGGACCGTGGATGTTCACGTAAACCATCTGCGCGACAAGCTGAAAGTCTCCGGCGTCGACATCGAAACGCTTCGGGGCACGGGGTACAAACTGGTGGCTCGCGAGGAGGCCGGGTGAGCCTGCGGCTGAAGCTTTTCTTCACCTATGCGCTGGTGGTGGTCGTTACCTTGCTCATCGCCGCGCTGGGCAGCGCCGTGCTGGTTCGCCAGTACGCCGACAACCTGGCGCTGGAGCGGCTCGACGATGCCGCCCGGCCTATTTCGGTGCAGGTGACCGCACTGATACGGGGGAATGTCACCCTGCCGGAACTCATCCAGAACATGCAGGAACAGGCCGATGCTTCCGGTATGTATATCCTGTGGTCTGATACCTCCGGCGACTTGGTGCGCCAACTGACGCCGCAAGGCCGGGCGATATTACAGTTTCCCGAAGGCACATTGCCCCACGGCGTCCCGCAGGGAACTACCGGACAACTGACCGACAGCACCGGGGGAGAGTATTTCTACTCGGCCTACCCGCTGGCCCGAGCGCCGGCCGGTCTGGCGCGGGCGCAGACGCTGATCCTGACGGTGCCCCGGCCTGAGGCTGCTGTGGCCTTGGCCGGGATTTTTCGCCCCTTCGCCTGGGCTGGTATCATCGCCCTTTTTGCCTCGTTGCTGCTGGCGCTCTGGCTGTCGCGTTCGGTTTATAAGCCCCTCGGCGATATCACCGCCGCCGCCGGGAAGATCGCCCTTGGGGAATATGCCCATCGCATCGATTCGAAAGAAACCGGTGAGATCGGCAAGCTGGCGAAAAGCTTCGACCGTATGGCGTCGGAGGTGGAGGCTTCACAGCTGAAGCTAAGGCATTTCGTCGCCGATGTCTCCCACGAACTGAAAAGCCCGCTGACCGCCATCCAGGGTTTTTCCCAGGCGCTCCTCGACGGCACCGCCGCCGATACGGCCACCCGTGACAAGGCCGCCAGGGTCATCAACGAAGAAGCCCGGCGCCTGCGCCGGCAGGTGGACGAACTGCTGGACCTGTCCCGCTTTCAATCCGGCCAGCTCAGGATGAGTTTCGAAAATGTGGACCTGGCTGAGGTGCTGACCCATTCGGTCGAACTCTTCAGCCTGCCCGCCGCCGACAAATCGGTAGCGCTGAAGCTTGATGTCGCGTCAGGCCTGACGGTACGGGGCGACGCCGACCGGCTGGAACAGGTCTTCAACAATCTGTTGGATAACGCCGTCAAGAATAGCCCTCAGTTCTCTACGGTCAGGGTTGCCGCACATAAAAACGGCGCCCGTATCGAGGCCACGGTCACCGACGAGGGTCCCGGCATTCACCCAGACCAGTTGGAACGCGTCTTCGACCGTTTTTACCAGGTGACCGGGGTGAGGACGGGGGTGGGGCTGGGGCTGGCCATCAGCCGCGAGATCGTGCTGGCCCACGGGGGCGGCATCGAGGCGCGGAGCGCGCCGGGGGCGGGGGTGGAGTTTGTGGTCATATTCCCGGCCGGATAAAAGACCCGGTTTACCCCGTTACATCCCGTTTACGGAACAGGTAGAAGGCGTAGGTTACGAACGCCACGCTATAAATACTTAAGACGACGGTGGCGTGTGTCACACTGGGGAGCGCATCCGACTGGCCGAAACCCATCCCTCCACTGAAGCTTGCCGGTAGATCGGCCAGCGCGGTGATGGCGCTGACATTGGCGGCCAGCAGATAGTTGGGTATATCGGCCACCCAGCCTCCGGCCAGTCCCATCAGGCCGGTTATGATGGGTTCGAAGAAGAGCACGGCGATACCCAGGGCGATGCCCGGCATAGCCGAACGTCCGGCGATGGACAGTAAGAAAGCCATGAAGATGAAAGGTATCATCACAAAGAATGTACGCCAGAACTGCAGGAACTGGTCAAAGATGTAGTCGCCGGTGATGAAGCCGAAGTCGAAGGCATTGCCGCCGATGGCTGTGGTCAGGAGGCTCATCAACATTCCGGTGAGCACGCCCACGACCATGCCGATGAGGACGAGGATGAGGACCGCGATGATCTTGGAGCCCAGCAGTTTGAACCGGCTTTCACTGGCGGTGACGGTGGTGCGGATGGTGCGCCAGTTGTATTCGCTGCCCATGGCGCTGGCCATCAGGATCACGGCCAGTATCGCGCCCAATGAGGATATCATGTTGAGGGCAAATGGCACGGCCACCGGCAGCCCCAGCACGGTCTGGATGTCGCCGCTACCCGGCCCCTGACCGCCCGGCCCGGCCGGCAGTTCGACGTTGGAAACGGCGAACAGTATCAGGTACATGATCGCCATGATGCCTATTAGAACGAAAAGCAGGGTACGGGTCATGCCGCGCTTGCGCAGCTTGAACAACTCGGCGCCGATCAGCCTATTCATGGCCTTCACCTCCGGTAAGCTCCAGGAAGACGTCCTCAAGGCTGGCGACATGTTTGACCAGCTCCGATGCGAAGATATTATTTTGGGCCAGCGCCTGGTTCACCTGGGCGCCGCTGTCCGGGGGCGCATCCACCACCAGGTAACCGGCCTCGGCTCTAACCGATTTGACCCACGGCAGACTTTGCAACACTGCTGTCGCCCCCGCCGGATCGTCCACCCGGACATGCAGCACCTGGCCGTTGGACACCAGTTCGCGGACCGGTGCGGAGGTGAGCATCTCACCCTTCTTGATGATGGCCACCCGGTCGCATACCAGTTCCACCTCGTGCAGCAGGTGACTGCACAGGAAGATAGCGCGGTCCTCCTGGGCCAGCTCCGGGATGAGGTCGCGGATCTCCTTGGTGCCGGCCGGGTCCAGGCCGTTGGTCGGCTCGTCGAGGATGATGAGCTCCGGATCTCTGAGCAGCGCCGCGGCGATGCCGAGCCGCTGTTTCATGCCCATGGAGTACGTCTGGTACTTATCCTTGGCGCGGTCCAGCAGGTTGACCCGGTCCAGCACCTGGTTGATCTTGCCGTCGGCGATACCGCCGATGCTTTTACCCAGGGCGATCAGGTTGTCGTGGCCGGAGAGGTAAGGGTAAAAAGACGGCTCCTCGATGATGGCTCCGACCCGCCGCAGGATCGCCCAGCGGTTTTCCTTGAGTTTCAGCCCGAAGATCTCGATGTCTCCGGCAGTGGGGGCGACCAGCCCCAGCAGCATGCCGACGGTGGTGCTCTTCCCGGCGCCGTTGGGCCCCAGGAAGCCGAACACTTCCCCGCGCCTGATCTCCAGGTTCATATTCTTGACCGCCGCCAGTGTGCCGAAATACTTGGTGAGGCCTGAGGTGCGCAAGATGACATCGCATGCTTCCGGATGGGGGTTGTAGCCGGGTGGTATGATCATATTCCCTTCCCTTCGATTATGGACTCGATATCCCGGGATGCCCTTTTGATCGTTTCACGTATCGCGGCTTTCTGTTCGGGATTGAGCCGATCGATCTTCCGGCCGAAGAGCTGGCGCAGATGCTGCAACTGTTCCACGGTGTCTTTCCATTCGGCCTGGTTGAAGTGACCTTTGTGCGCGGCGATATTGTTCAAACCGTCGATGATGTCGGAGTGTTTGGAAAGATATTCCAAGCCCTGCGCGGTGATGGTGTAGGTCTTTCGCCCGGTGTTTTCCACCGAGGTGACGTATCCCTGCTCCTGGAGCGTTTGCAGGATGGGATATACGCTGCCGGGGCTGGGTGTGTAGAAGCCATGGGAGCGTTCCTCCAACGCCCGGATGAGCTCGTAGCCATGCGCCGGTTTGTCCTTGAGCAGGTCGAGCAGAACGAACCTGAGGACGCCTTTTTCAAAGAACCGTTTGGCTCGCGCCGGCCCGAACGACGGCCAACGGGGCGACATGTGGCAACAGATGTGGAGCCTTTTGAACAACTTCATGCGATATATCGTAACATATCGGAATACATCGGTCAATCGTCGGACTGTGCGCTTGCCGGGAGGGGGAGAGTACCAATACTACCAATTCAAATACTACCAATGTGGGACGGCGGGACCGGGTTTGGTTAGGTGTGGGCTCACATGCGGTGATGAACTAAAAGGGAGGGGCTTTTTACCCCTCCCTTTTAGATTCGATTCTATTTCGGGTTAAACCTCGCGGAATTCACCCTCTACAGTGCCTTCGTCCTTGGGCTTTTCGCCGCCCTCGGCGCCTTCAGCGCCGGGCGGAGGCTGCTGCGCCTGCTGCTGGCTGTAGATGGCGGTGCCCAGTTTCTGCATGGCCTGGTTCAGGTCTTCCGTGGCGCTCTTGATGGCGGAGGTATCGGAACCCTGGAGTGCCTGCCGTACCGCTTCTATCTTGCCGGTGATCTCGGTGTTGAGATCTTCCGGTACCTTGTCCTTGTTGTCCCGGAGCATCTTCTCCGCCTGGTAGGCCATGGTATCGCCTTGGTTCTTGGCCTCGACCTGGTCCTTGCGGGCGCTGTCCTCGGCGGCGTGAGCCTCGGCGTCCTTCTGCATCCGCTCCACTTCTTCCTTGGATAGGCCGGAAGAGGCGGTGATGGTGATCTTCTGCTCCTTGCCGGTGCCCTTGTCCTGGGCGCGGACCGACAGGATACCGTTGGCATCGACGTCGAAGGTCACTTCCACCTGTGGCAGGCCGCGGGGGGCGGGCAGGATGCCGTCCAGCATGAAGCGGCCCAGGGTGCGGTTGTCGGCGGCCATGGGGCGTTCGCCCTGCAAGACATGGATCTCCACGCTGGGCTGGTTGTCGGCGGCGGTGGAGAAGACCTGACTCTTGCTGGTAGGGATGGTCGTATTACGGGGGATGAGGGGGGTAGCCACGCCGCCCAGCGTCTCGATACCCAGGGTCAGTGGGGAAACATCGAGAAGGAGGATGTCGGAGACCTCGCCCTTGATGACGCCAGCCTGGATGGCGGCGCCGATAGCTACGACCTCGTCCGGGTTGACGCTCATATTGGGATCTTTGCCGAATAGTTCCTTGACCTTGGCGCGGACCAGCGGCATGCGGGTTTGACCGCCGACCAGGATGACCTCATCGATCTGGGCGATGGTTTTACCGGCATCCTGAAGCGCCTGTCGAGAGGGGGCGACTGTTTTCTCGACCAGGTCCGCCACCAACTGCTCCAACTTGGAACGGGTCAGTGTAATGTTGAGGTGCTTGGGGCCGGAGGCGTCGGCGGTGATGAAGGGCAGGTTGACCTCGGTCTGCTGCACCGTGGACAGCTCCACCTTGGCCTTTTCCGCAGATTCCTTCAGGCGCTGCATGGCCGTCTTGTCCTTGGACAGGTCGATGCCCTGATCTTTTTTATACTCGGCCACCAGCCAGTCGATGATCTTCTGGTCGAAGTCATCGCCGCCCAGGTGGGTGTCGCCGTTGGTGGACTTCACCTGGAAGGTACCTTCACCCAGTTCCAAGATGGAGACATCGAAGGTGCCGCCGCCCAGGTCATAAACGGCTACCGTTTCTTCTTTTTTCTTATCGAGACCGTAGGCTAAAGCTGCGGCGGTCGGCTCGTTAACGATCCGGAGCACCTTGAGGCCGGCGATCTGGCCTGCGTCCTTGGTGGCCTGGCGCTGGGCGTCGTTGAAATAGGCCGGGACGGTGATGACCGCCTCGGTGACTGTTTCACCCAGGAAGGCTTCGGCATCGGCTTTTAATTTCTGCAGGATCATGGCTGAAAGTTCCGGTGGGGTGTATTCCTTACCGCCGAGCAGCACTTTTACCTCGTTATTAGCGCCTTTGGTCACCTTATAGGGCTTGCGCTTGGCGTCCTCTTCCACCGGCAGTTCGCGCCCGGCGGGCTCACCCCATTTGCGGCCCATGAAGCGCTTGATGCTGTAGATGGTGTTTTCCGGGTTCAAAACGGACTGGTTCTTGGCCTGGCGGCCGACCAGTCGCTCGCCGTTCTTATTGACGGCGACCACCGAAGGCACCAGTGTGCCGCCTTCGGCGGAAGGGATGACTACCGGTTCGCCAGCCTGAATGACGGCGACCTCGGAATTGGTGGTACCCAGATCGATACCGACTACTTTACCCATGATTGAGAATCCTCCTTAATAATTGCACTATTCGATTATACTACCCAGAATTATCAGTACCAAGCCTTCAGCTTTCAGCCTTCAACCAAACGACTAGGATATATCTTCGCAGGACACCTTGACCTGTGCCTGCCTGAGTACCTTGTCTTTGAACATGTAACCGGCCATCAGTTCTTCAACGATGATGCCTTCCTCACCGGCGCAGCGGAGCACCGCTTCATGGAGGCCGGGGTCGAAGTGTTCGCCCACAGTTTTCATGGGCGTCACGCCCTCCCTGGCTAGGAGTTGTCGGAACTTCTTTTCGATCAGCGCCATGCCCTGTACCCAGGACTCGCCGGCCAGATGCTCCGGAACCGCCGCCAGGGCGCGGGAATAATCATCCAGCACCGGAAGTATGGCAAGGAAAGCCAGGCTCTTGCCCAGACCGACGGATTCCATTTTTTCCAGATCGGTGCGGCGTTTATAGTTAATGAAATCGGCTTGAGCGCGTTTGAAATTGTTGAGATTGTCCTCCGCCCGAGCCTTTTCCTGCTCCAGCGTCTTCTGAAGAGAATCGAAATCTTCCTGTAGCGCTTCGCCTCCATTCTGTTCCTGTTTATCCTGTACCATCGATACCCCTTTTCAAAAATTCGAAACACGAATTACGAAACTCGAAACCAGCTTCCAAGTAGCCGTATTCGCGATATGGATACGGATCCCGGTACTCGAACTTCGGCTCTATTATAAATATACCGCTACCGGCGGTGCCGGGCCAAACGCTATTTTCAGGCTGCTTCATCGACCGTGGCGCCCGGTCCCCGCCCGTAGAGCTCCGCGACCAGGGCGCTCATCACCAGAGACAGGTAGCGCACCGCGGCGATGGTCTTCTCATAGTTCATGCGGGTGGGGCCGATGACCCCCAGCATGCCGTGGGCTTCGTCGGGGAGGCCATAGTTGCCCAGCACCACAGAGTAATCCCGGATGCTCTCTTCCCGGTTCTCCTGCCCGATGTAAACCTTGATCTCCTGGCCTTCGAACTCTTCCTCGCCCAGCATCCGGCCCAGGCGGCGCTTCTCCACTAGTTCCATGAGAGACTGGGCGCGCTGGCTTTTAACGAATTCCGGCTGCTCCAGCAGGTAGTTCAAACCCTCCAGGTAGGGCTCCTCGTTGCGTTGCTCGTCCTCGGTCTGAAGCATCTTGACGACAGCGTCGCGGACCTTTTTTTCGGTCTCATTCAGGACCTGACTGTTTTTCTCTATCTGCGACCGGGACTGGCCGTCGAATGCCTCATTCAGTTTGCCGGACATGGAGTTCAGCTCGAATTGGCCTACCGGCGTCTCGAAGCTGATAAGCTGCTGCCGCACCCGGGCGCCACGCATGATCAGCACCGCCAGGGCTAGGCTTTCCTGTAATGTCACCAGTTCCAGGCGATGGAACCGGGCGCTGGTCTGCCGGGGTTGGGTAACTACGGCGACGTTGTGAGCCCGCTGGGATACCAGGCCCACGGCCAGGGAAAGCCAGTTCTCCATTTCCTTTTCCACCTGGTGGAAGAGGTGATTGATGAGGACCTGCTCCGTCACTGGCAGCCTGGCGTTCTTGATGCTTTCCACGTAGTAGCGGTAGCCCTTGTCCGAAGGGACACTGCCGGCGGAGTGGTGGGGCTTCAGGATATAGCCCTCTTCTTCCAGTCGGACCATCTCATTGCGAACCGTAGCGGAGCATACATCCAGTCCGCACTCGGCGATGACCGACGCCGATGATACCGGCGCGGCTCGCTCCACGTACTGGCGGATAATGCTTGAGAGTATAATCTCAGTTCTTGGGCTGAGCATCTTTTTACACCTGTTAGCAGTCAACTGGCTCGATTGCTAACAATCGTAATTTAGCACTTTTAAGGTGAATTTGTCAAGATGCCGGGATAAAACGGGGTCGTTTTACCGGCATGCCGAAGCTGCGGCGGGGCAGCAATCGCAGATGCGAAGTGGGGGGAGCTGAATCGGATGAAAGCGTCTCCAGATACCTGACGCTGGAGATCGATGCCGGAAACGGCATACTGCAGCTTTAACCCGTCGTGGCGGCCATGTTATAATCGCGGCATGGAAATTAAATATCTCGGCCATTCATGTTTTCGGATCAAAGGTAAGAACACGACCGTCATCACCGACCCGTACGCGCCGGAGCTGGGTCTGACGCTGGGCAAGCAGACAGCCAACATCGTCACGGTGAGCCACCAGCATGCCGGTCACAATTTCGTCGAAGGCATCGGCGGGGCGCCGCGCGTGGTCACCAAGCCGGGAGAGTACGAGATCGGCGACGCCATCATCATCGGGTTATCGACCTTTCACGACTCTGAGAAGGGCATGATCCGCGGCAAGAACGTCGTTTTCGTCATCGAGATGGACGAGCTGTCCATCTGCCACCTGGGTGACCTGGGAGTCACGCTCAAGGACGATGAGATCGAAGAACTGGGCAAGGTGGACATTCTCCTGGTACCGGTCGGCGATATGAGCGCCCTGAACGCCACCGCAGCGGCGAGGCTGGTGCGCCAGATAGAACCGGGCATCGTCATCCCGATGCATTATAAGCTGCCGGACAGCACCCATGAGCTCGAGCCGGTGGAGCGTTTCCTGGCTGAAATGGGTTCCAGCCCGGTGATGCCGCAGGCGAAACTCAGCGTCACCCGCGCCAACCTGCCGCTGCCGACCCAGGTGGTGCTGCTGGAGGCTTAACCCGGTACCTCGTCTCTTCGAGATTCAATAGACCCCTGCCATGCCGGGGATCTATTCTTTTTGAAACCGTTCGTCGCAAGAGTAAGATGTGGACACCCGCGGCGATGATTTTAATCGTCGAGGTCAGCCGGTGGAGGAAGCCGCCGATGCCGGTGCCAAAGTACCCCCAATCCGATTATGACCGCGGCGCCGGTGATCCAGCGCGCGGTGGGGATGCCGCCCAGTGTCCAGACCTCGATCTTGAAGCCTTCCAGAATGAAGCGCCCGACGCCGTAATAAATGAAATACAGCAGCATTATATCGCCGTCCCTGAGGCGGTCGCGCCATTTACGCCCGATGATCATCAGGAGGGCAAAGCCGGTGATGTTCAATACGAATTCGTAAAAGAACATCGGGTGGAAATGGGTAAACTCCTCAAATTCCGGCAGCCGGTTGGCCGGGTCGATGAAAATGCCCCACGGCAGGTCGGTGGGGTAGCCGTAGAGCTCCTGGTTGAAATAGTTGCCCCAGCGCCCGATACCCTGGGCCAGGATGAGACCGGGGGCCAGGATATCGAACCAGCGCAGGGCATTGATCTTTTTCCAATAGGTGTAGATGAGGACGCCGACGACACCGCCGGCGATAGCGCCGAAGATGCCCAGGCCGGCGCCGCCGATGATCTGCTCCGGGTTTTGAGAGTAGAAATCCCATTGGTCGATAACATGGTAAGCCCGCGCCCCGATGATGCCCAGCGGCAGGACGATGAGGGCCATATTGAAAAGATGCTCGGGGTTCTCACTGCGGCGTTTGGCTTCGATATACGCAACGGCTACCCCCGCCGCCGCTCCCAGCGCCAGCATCAAGCCGTAAAGATGAACGGTCAGGGGACCGATTTCAAAAGACATCCGGGCTCCGTCCCTATGATTTCGTGGCAGGGGCGACCCCTGCCGGTTTCTCTTATTCTAACGCCTCGGCGACCTTTTCGGCTAGATTTGACATAAAGGTGAAGTAAGAACCGTCAGCCGGCAGAATGACCGGAGATAGTTCCACCACCCTGGCCCCGGTTTCCCGGGACACCGCCTGGACCAGGGCCGCCGAAGTTCCGGTCTCGGTGAAGATGGCTTTCACCTGATTCTCCCTGATTTGCGTGATGAGCGCGGCGAGGTCCGCCGCGGAAACTTCCGCCTGGGTGGAGAGGCTGGGGATGACAGCCCCGATCAACTGAAAACCGTAGCGCCGGGCAAAATAGCCCATGGAATCATGACCGGTCACCAGCTTGCGGCTGCCCGGCGCCACCTGGCTCATCTTCAAGGCGATATCGGAATGCAACGCATCCAGGCGGGACTCCAAATCACGGGCGCGACTATCGACATCGAGACCCAGTGTCGCCTTCATCTCAGCGGCCAGGGCGGTGACGACGCTCTTCATCGCCAGGGGATCGACCCAGAAATGGGGGTCGGGGGCACCGGCTTTCAGTTCGTGTTCTTCACCTTCTCCACCGTTTTCGTGTTCGACGATCTCGCCCTCGCCGACATAACGGATGACGATATGGTCGGTGGCGGTAAAAAGTTTTACCCCGCGGCTCACGGCTGTTTCTACCGCGGCTTCGATGCTTACTTCCAGGTCCAGCCCGTTCCAGACGATTAAGCCGGCCTTGTTAAGCCTCTCGATATCGCGGGCTGAAGGCTCCCAGTCGTGAGGATCGGCGCCATCAGGCATGAGCACGATGACCGGGACTTCATCGCCAGCCAGTTCTTTGACGATAGACCCAAGGATAGAATGGGTGACGACGATCGATTTTTCATCGCCACCGTCCTTACCGCAGCCGCTCACCAGAGCCGAACCCAATATTATTACCAGCGCCAACGATGCGGGTAACAACCGGTTTTTCATTCTTCCTTCACCTGGCAACCACGGCAAATCCCTTGGAATTCCAATTTGTGATCGGTGATGCGGAAACCGGTTTCCCGCTCCAGCGCTGATTCCAGCTCCACCGGGCAATGTCCGGTAAAATTCACCACATCCCCGCAGCCACGGCACACCAAATGGTGATGATGCTCCGCCGGCCCGGCCTTGAAGCTGGCGGCGGCGCCTTCCGGCTGGAAGCGGCATAAAAGCCCCAGTTTCTCCAGCAGGTCCAGCGTCCTATAAACTGTCACCAGCCCGATTTCCGGATGTTTCTCCAAAAGGGCGGTGTGCAGGGCCTGGGGGGTAGCGGGAGTGTTGTCGTTAACCATAGCCTCGACAATAGCCCGCCGCTGCGGCGTGAGCTTGAATCCCGCGCTTTTGAGTTCGTTCAGTATCTTCTGATTGGGTGTCATTGATTCACCTAAATGAAAAACGTTTTCAGTTACAATCTAGCAAAGGCCTCGAGTTGTGTCAAATGAGAAATCAAACCCAGGCCGAAGCCCCTGACATCAAGCGTATTTTGATTCAAGACAGTCGAGTACTAGAATAAGCGTGCGGGAATCTCCTCAGAACGTCAGATGTACACCGTTTATATCCTGCAGGAGGCATGTGATGAGAAAGTCGACCTTGGTGATAGCGATTACCGGCGGCGTCCTTTTCCTATTGGGGGTGGGGGTGATGGCGGAGGTATTATCCGAGGGTTTTTGGATTCTGGCTTTTTTCGGGCTGCTGATACTGGCTGCCGGTCTGCTTATCGCCGGACTGAGCACGCGGGGAGAAACAAGATGGCTGAATTTCACCATGGCATCGGCCATGTTGATCGGCCTTGGAGTCATCTACATTTTCAGCCTGGGATATTTCATTTTTCCTCTAGCCGTCGTTTTCCTCATCGTTTCGCTTCGGAAATGGTCTCGCTTTCATTCCGCGTGAATCGGATCGGATCAGTTCGATCGGGATCAATTCCCGTTGTTAACCGGAAGACCTCGACCCCGTGGTAATGAGGCGAACACCCCCAGAACGCAAAGAACGGTAAAGATGCTGAAGGCCACCCTCAGGCTGGTCACCAATTCCGCGTGAACATCCGGTGATAACTGGACGCGGCCGATAATGAGGGCGAAGAGCAGGAGCGCGATACCCAATGACAGCATCTGGCCGACAAGGCGCATGGTAGAAAGCGTCGCCGAGGCCACCCCGTAATGCCGCCGGGTCACCGATCCCATCACCGCCGAGGTGTTAGGTGAGGAGAAGAGGCCGAAACCGGAGCCCAGCACGACGAGCGCGGCCACGATGTAGACCATCGAAGTATTCTCACTGATGAAGATGAGAAGTCCCAAGCCTGTTGCCGACAGAGCCATTCCCGCCGAAGCTAGCAACCGTGGTTCGAAACGGTCGGCTAGGCGTCCGGCGAACGGAGAGATGGAGGCCATCAGGATCGGCTGGGCAACCAGGATGAGCCCCGCTCCCGCCGGTGAAAAACCCTTGACGAATTGCAGGTACAGCGACAGCAGGAAACCGGTGGCGAAGGTGGCGGAGTAGTTGATCAGGGTGGCCACGTTGGACAGAGTAAAGACGGGGTTGTGCCGGAACAGCTCGATCGACAGTATAGGATGGGTCGTCCGGGCTTCCAGCAGGAGGAACACTATTAAGCCGACGGCGCCGCCGCCGATCAGGATAAAACCGTCTGGATCCGGCAATTCCGAAAATCCCAGCATCAGGGAGATCAGCGCTAAGCCGTACACTACTGCGCCTTTGAGGTCGAAACGTTCGTCGCTGGCTTCCTGCCACTCTGTCTTCATTCTGGTAATGATGAAGTACAAGGCGAACAATCCCAGGGCGGCGGTGGTCAGAAAAATGCTGCGCCAGCCAAAGGCGCCGGTGAGCAGACCTCCCGCCGTCGGTCCCAGCGAGAGTCCGATATATACCGCGGCGGCGTTCAATCCCAGCACCTTGCCCCGTTCCGCCGGCGGGAAAACAGAGGTCAGAACGACCACTCCGGTACCGAAGAGCATAGCCGCTCCGATACCCTGGGCTACCCGCAAGGCGATAAGTTGTGAGCCGCTTTGGCTTAATGTGATCGCTATGGAGACGACGACGTAAACTGCTAACCCGGAGATGAAGATGCGCCGCCGTCCCTTGATATCGGCCAGGCGCCCGAAAGGCAGCAGGAACACGACGGCGGCCAGGATGTAGGCAGTGGCCACCCAGCCCAGGTTTACGGCATCGAGGCTAAATTCCCTGCCGATTACCGGCAGGGCGATATTGACCGCCGATCCCATGAAAGGTGTCAGGAACGATGCCAGGGTAGCCGCCACCAGCGCGGCTCTTCTGGCGGAACTGGCGGTGGCCGGCGGCAGTGTGGAATGCGGCAGCATGCCTTATTTGGCGTCGGGGTCCGATTGCATCATGCCGAAGGGGTTGCCCTCGGTGTCGGTGAAATAGGCGAAGTAGCCGATGCCCGGCACCGTCTGGTTGGGGCTGAGGCGCTTTCCCCCGGCGGTGATGACCTTGTCCGCCGCGGCATCCAGGTCTGCCACATCCAGTGTGTTGACTGTTTGCTTGATCGGCCCGGTCTTGTCTGTAATGGCGCCGTTGATGCCCGGTTCGGAATCGGGGCCGGTGGTTATCATCCAGTAGTCCATCGGACCGCCCCATTTTTCAACTTTCCATCCGAAGGCTTCTTGATAGAACTTGACTGCTCGTTCCGTTTTTTCCGCCGGAATCTCGAAATGGATCATTCTGCCCATGGCAGGCCTCCTGATTAGCGCCTGGCGGCACCGATTAACTGAGACATCTCAGTCAATTTCCATTCTAGCATGTAATTTTCGATACTCTTAACAATTTCGATGGGCGCCCGCGGGTTTACCAGCGCCGCGGTGCCGACCTCTACCGCTGTCGCCCCGGCCATTAGAAACTCGATGGCATCCTCTCCCGTGGTGATGCCGCCACAGCCGATGACAGGTACCTTGACCGCCCCGGCGACCCGGTACACCATGGCGAGGGCTACCGGTTTGACCGCCGAGCCGGACAGGCCGCCGGTGATATTGCCCAGTACCGGTTTTCGTTTCTTGATATCGATGGCCATGCCGCGCAGGGTGTTGATGAGGGATACGGCATCGGCTCCCGCGCTTTCGACCGCCTGCGCCAGGGCGACGATGTCGGAGGTGTTGGGGGTGAGTTTCACGATGACCGGGAGCGAAGTCGCGTTTTTAACGGCGCGGGTTACCGCTGCCGCGGATTCCGGCGTGGAGCCGAACTCCAGACACCCCGCCGCCACGTTAGGGCAGGAGATATTCACTTCCAAGGCCGCAATGCCGGGCACTTTATCCAGCCGATGAGCCAGTTTGGCGTATTCATCGACGCTCTCGGCGGCGATATTCACGAAGATCGGCGTCGTCCATCCGGCCCATAACGGGGCGTATTTTTCGATGACCGCCTCGACGCCCGGATTTTGCAGCCCGATAGCGTTGAGCAACCCATAGGGGGTTTCCATGATGCGGGGCTGGGGGTTTCCGGCGCGGGGTTTGAGTGTGGTGCCCTTGCAGACGAACGCGCCCAGGTCTGCGATATCACACAGGCGGTTAGGCTCATCGCCGTAACCGGCGGTGCCGGAGGCGGCGATGACGGGGTTCTTGAGTTTCAGGCCGGGCAGTAATTGGATAGAAAGGTCAGGCATAAGTGTGATTATAGGGGAGGGGGTGGGGGAGCGCAAGGAGCCGTTATCCTCGGTTCTGGCGGACGGGTTCGGCGTGTGTCAAAGGGTAATCCCGAACCATTAATGTCAGGAATTATCGTCGTGGTGCCTTCCCCCGTCGTGCCCGTGATGGCATTCAAGCACTGTGAGGTGTTTCTGGTCGGGACCGATAACGATGCCGAAGGTTTCCAGGAGCGCCTTGGGCGTGATCACCTCGTCCGGCGGACCCAGGGCAACCACCTTATGCGCCAGGAGCATGACCTGGTGGCAGAGTGCCGCCTCTTCCTGCACGTCATGGGTGGCTACTACAACGCTGGCGCCGCGGCAGAGTTCGTCCTTCACGGCCTGCAGGTAAAGCTCACGGCTGCCGACGTCCAGGCCGGAGGTAGGTTCGTCCATTACCAGGAGGTCGGCGCGGTGAGCCAGCACCTGGGCCAGGTAAACCCGCTGCTGTTGACCGCCGGAAAGAGAACGCAGGGGGGTATCGGCCAGCTTTTCAATGTTCATAGCCCGCATCGCCTCGCCGACGATGTCGTTGTCCTTTGCGGTCAGGCGTCCCAGGAGACCGCGACTGGGAAAACGGCCCATGCGTACCACGTCGATGGCGCGCAGCGGCAGCACGAAGCCGGAGGCATGGAACTGGCCGAGGTAGGCGATACGCCGGGGATTGGACCCCGGTTTGGAACCAAAAACCCGGACCTCACCCCCGATGGGTGGCAGCAAGCCGACGATGGTTTTGAGCAGGGTGGATTTGCCTGAGCCATTGGTGCCGATGAGGGCGATGGCCTGGCCTTCCTTAAGTTCAAAATCGATGCCGGCCACCACCGTTTTTCCATTGTAGCCGACGTCCAGCTTGCGGGCGGCGATGTCAGGGACTGTATTAGCCATGCTGTGCTTCCCCCGTCTGGTTCGCCCCACGGGTTCTCAGGTTGGATAAAGTGAAAACGGTGAAGAAGATGAGTGTGGCTACCAGGATGACCGAGGCCCCGGCAGCCAGGTTGAAATGGTAACTAAGCAGCAGCCCGGCATACATCGAAACTGAGCCGAAGACGGCCGCCCAGGCCATCATGCCGCGGATGCGCCGTGCCAGTAGCGCGCCCGCGCCGGCCGGGGCGATGAGCAGGCCGAAGACCAGCAGCGTACCCACCGTTTGGAAAGAGATGATGATGGTGGCGGCGATCATGAAAAGCATGATGTTGTGGTAGATCTTGGACGGAAAACCGGCCACCTCCGCTTGTTCCGGATCGAAAGCCAGCAGCATGAAAGGCCGCGCGCAGATAAAAGCGGTAATGCCGATGACGATGGTGGCGATAAATTGAATCAGGATATCTCCCCAGCTTATGCCCAAAAGTTCGCCGAAGAGGATACGGGTGAGGTCGCCGGAAAAGGAACTGGAACGGGAGACGATAACCACACCCAACGCCAGCATGCCGACGAACAATAATCCGATAGCCGTATCCGACGACAACCGGGAGCGCCGGGTGATCAGTGTCACCCCGCCGATCATCACCGCAGCCCCCAGCGCCGCCCCCAGGATGCCGGAGAACCCCATCAACACCGCCAGGGCGATGCCCGGCAGCACGCCGTGAGCCAGCGCGTCGCCGATGAAAGCCAGCCCCCGGAGGATGATGAACGTCCCTGCGATGGCACAGGCGACGGACACCAGCACTCCGGCCAGCAGAGCCTGGGTCATGAAGGGGTTGTCGGCAAAGGGCGAGACCAAAGCGTCGATCATGCTGTAATTATCGGTTCTTTACGTCTGACTTACAATGTCCGCTTTCCTTTGACCACTATCACCAGCGCCAGGAGCAGTAAAACCACGGCTCCACCCATACCGGCCAGGGAGAAAGCCAGCCAATCCGGCATGGTCATGGTTGGCGCTATCGGCACTGTGACCGTGGGTGCCACCGGAGATGTCACCACCGGACTGGTCGGTGCTGTGGTCGCGGGAGCTGCAGTGGTGAAGGCGGAAACGGCGCTCCAGGCGGAAAAGCTGTTCTCACTGACCGCCCGGATCTTCCAGTAGTAGGTAGTGGCCGAGGTCAACGCAGCCGGCGGTTGCCAGGCGTTGCCGACGATATTAGCTGGCGAGGCCGTGATGTTCTGGAATCCGGCATCCGTGGCCAGTAGAAGTTCATAACCGGTGGCGCCACCGACCGGTTGCCATTGAAAGAGGGGCAGCGGCGTCAGATTGGTGGCGCCGGGAGTGGGGGTTAAGAGTTGCGGTACGGCGACCACACCGCCCAGGGCGGTGGTGAAGCTGCGTTTTTCCGACCACGGACCCGGCACCGGCGCCACGGCGCGTACCCGCCAGTGATAGGTGACACCGGGCTCCAGCAGGCTCAGCCGAATGCTGCTGGCGGTCGAGTTGCCGCTGAAAAGTGGTGACGTCATATCGGCGGAATCATTCATTTGCCATTCATAGCCTGTGGCGCCGCTCACGGACTGCCATTTCAGGTCGATGCCACCGATGATTCCGGAAGGGTAATAGGTCCCCAGTCCCGGGGCGGATGCGGGGGGTGAGGTCAGAGCGACAGCGCTGGCGATGGTATCGGTGTAGGTCATTATGCGGTTATTGGTCGTATCCAGCGACCAAAGCTGGTGGCTATTCCTCGACAAACCCCATAGTGTGACACCGTCCGTCAATCCTTCGCTCGCCAAGTCCCAGGCGGCGGTTTCGGTCAACACCCGCGCCAGGCCACCGGTGGAGGTGCTGACGTTATTGGCGGATGGGGCATAAATGAAGCCGTTCGGTGCGACATCCAGGTCGCTCAACAGGGTCCCGGCGGGCAGGCCGGAATCGATGCGTTTCCAGGCGGCATCACCGATCTTATAGCGATAGATGCCCGTGTTGGCGTCGGTCGAAGAGGCATAGATCTTATTGCTGTCGCCGAAGTCAGGATCGAAGGTGAGGAGAATACTGCCGGTGAGCGAGGTTGCCGGTAGGGTGGAGAAAGTGACTCCGGCGTCGGTCGAAATATACGCGAGACCGTTCGATGCTGCGGCGATCAGGGTTCGGTCGGTGCTGAAATCCGGCGACAGTTCTAGCGCGTTGAATTTCACACTCCCGGTGGCGACATTCTCAAAGAAGATGCCGGTGCCTGTTCTCCAGATGGTCGCGATATTACCATCACCGTCGAACGATGTGAAAAAGAAATTGTCCTTATCCAGTGCCGCGAAACCGGCTGTGGTGTCGATGCTTACGGGCAAACGGATGAGGCTGAATGTGGTTCCCTGGTCGGTGGACACCAGGCACAGAGCGCCATCGGCGTCGGTGGCGGCAATGAAGAGTGAACCATCCGCAGCGGTGATCAAACGGTCGATGGTCAGGATACGGTAATCTCCGATGCCGAGCAGTTTCCGCCATGTAAGCCCGTCATCGTCGGTGCGCCATACGCCGTGAACACCGTTGAAGGCGAGGAGGTACAGTGTGTTGTCAGATTCATAGGTGGGTGACGCCACGACGGTAACCAACGTTCCGGCGCCTGTTTCGTCGATGAATAAGTCTGGGAGCCAGTTCATTCCCCCATCGATCGATGAAAAAACGCCGCTGCCCGTGCCGGAAGTGGCGGCGAAGGTCATATTATCAACGGAAGCGATGGCCGTCACCCGCTGTCCGCCAGGGTTCCTGACAGCCGATTGCCAGCTAATCCCGCCGTCGCTGCTGCGAAAAATCTCCCCGGAAGCGCTCCCAGCCAGCAGACTGTAAGCTCCTGATGTGCCGCTGACCGACAGGCTGGAGAAATCGGTGGGGCTGGAAAACGGTAGTGCGTAAGCCGCGGGCGCTTCGGCCGGCCGGGCGTAACACAACCATAAACCGCCCGCGTCCGCGCCGGTATCGATAGCAACGTAGAATTGCGGATTGGTTGTCAGGTTGAAATCCTGGGGTAAGGTGATGGCGCCGGACGTGGCCGGTACGATTGAGCCGTCGCGGTGCTGAAGCGCCGCTGCCCGCCAGGTGCCGCCGTTGTAGAGCAGGATGTAGGCATCGCCGGCGCTTTCTCCCAGAGCCAGGAGTTCCCGGTCGACCGCGAAGGTTGGAGAGAAACCTACATCGAAGACGTTGTAAGCGATGAGGCCGCTATCTATCCAGCCGCCGAAAAACTCCGCCTCGTTGATAAAATAGACGCCGCCCCACTCGTTCGCATCATCGTCGGCCACGGATACGGCGATGATGTTGGCGCCGGTAGTGCCATC
The DNA here is from genome assembly GCF_039749495.1 of Dehalogenimonas sp. THU2. Taxonomy (NCBI): domain Bacteria; kingdom Bacillati; phylum Chloroflexota; class Dehalococcoidia; order Dehalococcoidales; family Dehalococcoidaceae; genus Dehalogenimonas; species Dehalogenimonas sp. THU2. Next base: position 34,099 of record NZ_JBDLLU010000008.1, read on the forward strand.
GACGCTCAAGCCGGTGATGCGTTTACCCGGACCTCCCGGATAAGCGGCCACGGTTTGGAAGCTCAGGCCGTTGTCGGTTGAACGGTAAAGGGTGGTGTCCGTGGCGTAATAGAATTGCCCGGCATCGGTCAGTTCCAGAGCTACCGGGGTGTGGACCGAAGCGAAGACTCGGGTAATATTTTCACCGGAAGCGTCGGTGCGGAAAAGGCCGCCCTCAGTGCCGGTAACCCAGGCATAAACCTGACTGGCGCTGTCGATGACGAGGTGTTTTACGTCGGTTTCCGGGGTCAGGTACCAGCTTCCGGCAGTGCCGGTCTGGGGCAAAGGAACCTCAGACCACTTGGCGTCAGCGGCAGCGGTTGGTTGTGGGGTCGGGGTTACCAACAGAGCTAGAGCGATGAGAAAAGTGGCGGTGCGGCGGACAGAAAAAATAGTCATGCAGCGCATTGTAAAGAGCATTTCACGGTGCGTCAACATGGAGGACTCTCAAGTCACTGAAAGAGGTCTTTAATTTGGTCCTCCGCCTGTGTGAAAAGCACATATTCGATTCCAAGACGGATTCAAAGTATTAATGGTCTAGCTGGTCTCCACCTCAGCCTCGACCGGGGTTCCCAGCGAGGCTGCCAGTTCCTCGAACAGCCTTTTCTGTTTCTTGTTGAGTTTTTCGGGCGTCACCACCTTTATCTCCACCCATTCATCACCGAAGGTGGAAGCCCGGTTGAGTACCGGCATGCCTTTGCCCTTGAGGCGGATGACCTTGCCCGTCTGCACTCCAGCCGGCACCTTGAGCTTGGCCGGGCCATAGAGGGTGGGTACTTCGAGTTCGATGCCGAGGGCTGCCTGCGCGAAGTTGAGGGGCAGTTCATAGACGACATTATCGCCGTCACGCCGGAACTGCTTGTGGGCGGCCACATTGACCGTGAGGTACAGGTCGCCGGCGCTGCCGCCACGCTCGCCCAAATTACCGCCACCGCTCATGCGGATCTGGTTGCCGTTGTCGATCCCCGCCGGTATTTTAACCTTGATAGTGCGGGTCATCCGCTCACGCCCGCTGCCCTTGCACTTGGCACAAGGGTCGGCGATGATCTGCCCTTCACCGCGGCAACGGGGACAGGTCACTACATTGGTGAATCTTCCGAAGACGCTTCGCTGCACTTGATAAACTTTTCCCTGACCGCCGCATTCGGTGCACTTTGTCGGGGTGGTGCCTTCCTTGGCTCCGGTGCCCTTGCACTCTTCACAGGCTTCCACCCGCTGGATGTTGACCTCTTTTTCGATACCGGTGGAAGCCTCTTCAAGGGTGATGCTCATGCGGTAGTTCAGGTCGGTACCGCGGCGGGGAGCTTGCCGCCCGGCACCACCCATACCCCCGAAGAAAGTCTCGAAGATCTCGCCCAGGCCGCCTCCAAAACCGAAGTCCTCGAAACCACCGGCCCCGCCGGCAAACGGTCCGCCGTTTGCCCCGGCATGGCCAAAGCGGTCATAAGCGGCGCGCTTGTTGGCGTCGCACAGGACTGAATAGGCCTCATTCAGTTCCTTGAACTTGGCCTCGGCATCATCTTCCTTATTGCGGTCCGGGTGGTACTGGAATGCCAGTTTGCGGAAGGCTTTTTTGATTTCATCATCAGAGGCACCGCGGGCAATGCCCAGCACCTCGTAATAATCACGTTTTGTCGCCATGGTCGATTAACCTCTTTTGGAAATTGCTTTAAACTACAATTTTATCGCTTTTTGGCAAAAAAAGCCATCGATAAACGTAGCGGGGGTGAAAAACGGTGATTAACGCTGATCGATTTCAACAATCGGCGGGGCAGGGTGTTCCGATTTAAATGATCGAAATATGCCTGATAATACGATTTCGCCGCGATGCCGGGCGGAATACGGTGCCGGCTATCCCTTGAGTTCGTTGCCTACGCTGAAGGCTTTACCGACTACTGCTCCCAGTGTCTGGTACTGCGACTGGGCGGTAGTATAAATGAGAGGATTGATCTTGGTCACGTCGGGACGACCGTTGGTGAGACATTCTTCAGAGATGTGTGTTTCTGTGATGCGGCCGATGACTAGCACGTGACTGCCGAGATCGATGGTATGGTGCAGTTCGCACTCAAGGTTCACCGGACAGGCTTCGATGAGCGGCGCGCCGCAAAGTTTACCGGTAACGACTTTGAAGTTACAGACAGACGCTTTATCCGCTTTGGCGCCGGAGACAATACCGCAGTAATCCACTTCCTTCACCAGACCGGCGCCTGGAACATTGACCGAAAAGCATTTGTTCTCCATGATGCCCTTGAGGGTGTGACGGGTATGCCGGATAGCTACCGAGACCATCGGCGGGTCGCCGCAGGCGATACCGCCCCAGGCGACAGTGATGAAGTTCGGCTTTCCATTCACCTGTGCACCAACCAATAAGGCAGGCATGGGATATAGCAGTGATTGGGGACCGAGTTTGATTTTGGCCATATACGCTCCTTGGCGAATCCGGCGTTATTCTACCAGCTTCTCGCCGGCTTCGAAAGCCTGCTTCAGCGCACCGGTTACACTGGTGATGGCGCCAGCCTCATCGACACCGGTGAAAAGAAGCTCCCCGGCATATTCGATATCGAGCACGGTAAAAAGAGCCTTGACTGTAACCCTGGCCGGATCGAACAAATTAGGCACCCTGCGCCCGCCCACCGAGATAAACAATCCTTTGCGCGGCTTGGCCGGTTCCAGCGGGGGCAGTTTCATCTCATATTTTTTAACCCAAAGACACTGGCAGCGGTCAATGGCCGCTTTCAGTTGGGAGGTGACTGACATGAAGTGCAAAGGTGAGGCGACGACTATTCTGTCCGCCCAGTGGAGCGCTTCGTAAACCAGGCGCATATCGTCGTTTATCTTGCATTCGCCGGTGCGGCGGCAATAGTCACAATGAGTACAACCTGAAATATCCAGTTCAGCGACTTCAATAATGCGGGTTTCGGCCCCGCGGTTTTTTGCTCCGCGCATGACCTCATATAGCAGTTGTTCCGTATTGCCACCCAGGCGGGGGCTGCCGGAAAGGCCGAGAACGTTCACGCCAGCGAAGGCTCCAGAAGTTTCAGTATCTCCTGTTCCCGCGACTCCATTATCTCCGCGTCGGCGTCCACCTCATGATCAAATCCCAGGAGATGCATGATTCCGTGTATGAGGAGACGCGCCAGTTCGGTCTTCAAGGGGTGCCCGTATTCCGCTGCCTGAATTTCGGCTTGAGGCAAAGAAATGACGAGTTCGCCAAGATGGATTATCCCGTCCTCGGCTGGCGGAAAATCGCAATCGGTGGTGGCGTCCGAGGCTGCTTCTTTGACGTAGAAAGAGAAGGAGAGCACATCGGTTGGTTTGTCTTTCTGCCGGTAGAGGCGATTCAACTCCCGGATTTTATCCTGTCCGGTGATATAAATACCCATCTCCGACCCTGCTTCGGCGCATTGGGCTACCAGTATCTGCCGGGCGATGCTTCGCAGCCATGGTACAGAGACCGATTTCTTGAATTCTTTGTCAACGGTAATATCGATTTTCATGGCTGTTGTATCATAACACAACAGGGCTTTCTGGTCAGCTTGTCTGATAATGGCTCTCTGCATGACAATCCAAATGGTGAACTTTTCCATTTGGTGCGCGGACGAGCGTAGGTTATTATAATAGTGAAATGACACATCGGGAGGATTATCATGGGGACGACCGAACAGAACCTTGCCGCAGCATTCGGAGGCGAGAGCCAGGCAAACCGCAAATACCTCTTCTTCGCCGAGAAGGCCGATACTGAAGGGTTCCCCCAGGTAGCGCGCCTTTTCCGGGCTGCCGCCGAGGCCGAAACGGTGCATGCCCGCAATCATCTCCGGGTAATGAAAGGCATTGCCAGTACTTCGGATAATCTCAAGGCGGCCATCAATGGCGAACATTATGAGTTTAACCAGATGTATCCGGGTTTTATAGAACAGGCGAAAAAGGAAGGATCGTCCCAGGCTGAAATGAGCTTCTTCAGTGCCAATTCCGTGGAAAAAATCCACCATTCGTTATTTCAAAAAGCTCTGAACGACACCGAAATAGGCGTGAAAACAGAAGAGCGCCCTTATTTTGTGTGTCAGGTATGTGGTAATACGGTTCTGGGAGAGGCTCCGGACACTTGCCCCATTTGCGGGGCTCCGAAGTCAGCGTTTAGACAAGTCGATTAGCGCCGGGAATCGTTGAAGTGCTCCTAAAATCCGGTCGGTTTGAAAAGCAGACACATGGCGTAATTGTCGCAGGATTTCTGACGATTAAACCGATTCCCTCGGAATGCAACACCAATCACGCACGATAGATTCCTCCTGTCCACGGTTGGTGATGGCTCCATCGAGTCGCCGGTCTCTGAGATCGTCAAGTAATCGCTTAATCTCCGGTCCCTGGGGCACGCCCATCAGCTTTAGATCTTCACCGGTGAGTTCAGGGACTACGTCACGCCATCTCTTCATGAAGCGGGTTATGTTGCAGCGGGCTGTTTCCGAATCTATAGCTGCTAATCCGGCAAATAACGCCTCATCGCAAAGACCTCGCAGAAGTCCGGAAATACGGCTTGGTGCCGTGTTTGGTGAAGCCAACAATGGCATCCCTTCGATAATAACCGAACTGTCATGGAGAGTCCGGCTCTGGCGTCGCGTTAGTCTTAATCCGGCGATGAGTTCTTCTTTCTGAACCGGCGCCAACCGCCATCCAAGCAGTGCCAGATAGACCTCCGGACCAGGTTTGGTTTGAGCAGCACGCGCCCGGTTGCAAACGGCGGTCAACCATTTGTCACCCTGAAGCGCTGGGTGCCAGTATCTCAATAGGCCAAGCTCGCAGGCTCTCCAAAACACCTTCTCCGGTTCCAATTCACCCAAAACACACTCAAGTTCATAACGCTGCCGGTCTGGGGTAATTGATTCGATCAAGGGTAGATCTCGGCGAAATAGTGCTAATGTCTTTGGTTCGATATCAAAACCCAATCGTTGTTCGTAGCGGATCGCACGCCAAAGGCGGGTGGCGTCATCGATAAAACTCGCCGGATGGAGCACCCTGATACAACGGTGCTCCAAGTCATATTGACCACCGTGTCTGTCGAAAAGACGACCCCAATCGTCGTGGTTGAGTGATATAGCCATGGCGTTGACACTGAAATCGCGGCGAGCTAGATCATCTTCGACGCTACCGGGGCGAACCACGGGAAGTACACCTGGCCTGGCGTAAGTCTCCTGGCGGCTTCGTGCGATATCGATGATATGATCATTCCACTTCAATCGTGCAGTACTGAAACGATGGTGTATCATGAGGTCATCGGGGTTTTCAGCCAGCGACCGCGCCAGATGGATTGCATCACCCTCGACCAACAGGTCCAGATCGATAACTGCGCGATCCAGCAGAATATCCCGCACCCCGCCGCCTACCAGGAATAACCGGGAATTCAGTTCTCTCGCTCTGGCCCCTGCATTTTTCAGAAAATCATGAACCTCGGGAGGAAGCGATTCTGTCAGTTTAGCGGGTAGATCAGTATTCTTTGCCATTTCCGTCACCGGCCAATTATAGCATGGACGAAAGAAAGACAATCATATAGAAAATCGTTTCAGGTTGACATCACAAGCTGGAGAAAGGATAATATGAATAAGTCTCCTAAGTTGCGTATCATTATTCGCTTTCAATGTTTTCACCATAAACGGAGGCAGCCAGAATGAAGTTATCAGCCCGAGGTCGGCATTCAATGGAAGCCATGTTCGATCTCGCCATCCATTTCGGCGAAGGTCCCATTCTAATTCGTGACATTGCCATGCGCCGCCGTATTTCCGAGCAATATCTGGCCCAACTTTTTATCCCATTACGAATTGCCGGGTTGGTACGTAGTGTCCGGGGTGCTAACGGCGGTTTTGTTCTAGCCAAGGACCCGGTGGAAATCCGGTTGTCGGAGATTGTAAAAGCCACGGAAGGCTCAACCGCTCCTTCCGAATGTGTCGATGATCCCCGTGTCTGTTGGAAAGGCGAACACTGCGTCACCCGCGATATCTGGGCTGAAATTAAGCGCGCCACTGATAATATTTTAGACGGCGTCACACTGTCCGTTATGGTGGAGCGTTGGCGCTCCAGCGGCATACCGGAAGTACCGGAAGAGGTTGCCTGAACGAGGTGGTTGGGTGAGCGAACGCTCTTGTCATTGTTACGGTTGCGGTCGCAACCAGGGTGTCGAACCTTCCGAATTGCCCTGCCTTGCCCTTCAGGGATGGTATATCCTCTCCCACCTGGCTGGGCCTGAAGACATCAAACGTTTCGGGTTTTGTTCCCTTACCTGTTTGCAGCGATGGGTGAACGAGCACACCCCATCCGTTCCGGAAGTTTTCCTCAGCGGTCTGGACGAATACTAAAACCAAAATAGCCATTTCGATCAGTTTCCTCTTAAATCCTTCGACTCTGATATAATCAGCCTGTTATGAAGCGAATCTACCTGGACTATGCCGCAACTACTCCGGTCGCTCCGGAAGTCCTCGCGGCCATGCTGCCATACTTTCATGAAACGCCAGGCAACCCCTCCGCTATCTACGCCGAAGGGCAACAGGCGCGACAGGCGGTGGAAACGGCTCGGAACTCTGTTGCCCGGCTGATTAACGCCCGGTCTGATGAGATATTTTTCCTGAGCGGCGGCACCGAGGCGGATAATATGGCTCTCTCAGGCCTGGTTCTGGCTGAAGGGTGTAAAGGCCGTCATATCATTACCACATCCATAGAACATCATGCCGTGCTGGAAAACTGTCATTTCCTTGAAAAACAGGGCGCAAAAGTCACGATTCTGCCGGTGGACGGCGACGGGATCCTTGACCCGAAGGCGGTCGAAAACGCCGTTCAGGCTGACACCGCGGTGGTATCTGTCATCATGGCTAACAACGAGATCGGTACCATCCAGAATATCTCAGCCATCTCCCGGATCACGAAACAGGCAGGAATTTATCTTCATACTGATGCCGTTCAGGCAATTGGACGGGTGCCGGTGGATGTGCAAGCGCTGGGTGTTGATTTATTGAGCATCTCCTCCCATAAGCTTTATGGACCCAAAGGTATAGGGGCGCTCTACATCCGGAAGGGTATCCGGATATCGCCCATATTGTGGGGAGGTGGTCAGGAGCGGGGCAGACGTTCCGGCACCGAGAACGTGCCCGGCATCGTAGGCTTGGGAAAAGCTGCGAAACTCGCCCAATCATCGATGGTTGCCGAAGCCGAGCGTCTCACGATTTTGCGCGACCGCCTCATCGCCGGGGTGCTCACGAGGATTCCCGGCTCACGTCTGAACGGTCATCCGACCCAAAGATTACCCAACAACGCTAACTTCAGTTTCGACTACGTGGAAGGAGAATCTGTTTGTCTGAACCTGGATCTGGCCGGCATCGCTGCCTCGCCCGGGTCAGCTTGTTCCTCCACCAGCACTACCCCATCTCATGTCCTCCTAGCCCTTGGTTTGCCGCAACACCAGGCTTTCGGTTCACTCCGGCTGTCGCTGGGGCGCTGGACGACCGAAGCCGACATCGACCGGGTGCTGGAAGTGCTCCCCGGAATCATAAGTCGCCTTCGTGCGATGTCGCCGATGCTTAATAAGGGATGACCTGCACCAAGCTTGACATCAAGGCATAATCTAGCCTATAAAAGTACTTCGACAATATAGCCTGAAAAGGAGAAATTATGGGAGCCGATTCCGAAACACGCACCGCCATCAACGACCTGTTGGAAGAGTTTAAATATGCTGTTGAAAACAAGAACGTCGAGGCACTTCTGAGCACGACTACCAAAGACGCCAATATGCTGAACATCGGTCCCGCTCACGATGAGATGAGCATAGGCCCCGCTCAGCTCAAAGAGCGCTATGAGAAATATTTCGCCAGCGTGGATTCCATAACGGTGAAATATGGGTATACCACCATTAAGGCTAACGGTCCGGTTGCCTGGGTATCTAGTCACCTCTATCAAACCCTCAAGAAGGGATCGAGGCAGCTTGTGCTGGATATGCGGATGACCCTGGTAGCCGAGAAGATACAAGACGATTGGAAGATCAGTGAGATGCATCTCTCCATTCCCGGCGAGGTCAAGCTGCCCGAACCGACGCCAGAAGAAAAAGCCGCCGAAGAGGCAGCCGCCGCTGCCGCGAAAGCCGCTGAAGAAGCTAAAAAGAAGGAAGAAGAGGACAAGCGGCAAGCAGCTCTGAAGGCTGACGAACCTCCGGCGGACCAATCGTTCTTCGATTATTTTTAAAAAAAGCCCCAAAGAATACAAGAGGGAGTGTCGCAAGGCACTCCCTCTTTTTCTTCAAAGATGTGTGCCCGCGGATTTATGGACCACGGCGATAGCTGGTTCGCTTGAAAACTGCTCCTTTACGTGATAGATTATTACGGCCGCTAGTTCTTTCGGACTAGTTCTTTTTGAACAAGGAGTGCGTTTGTATCCCATCATCGCTACCGAAGAACTGGTGCCACGGGTGCGCCTCTACACGATCCATGCGCCGCTGGTGGCTAAAAAGGCCGCCGCCGGGCAGTTCGTTATTCTCAGGGTAGATGAATCCGGGGAACGCATACCCTTGACCATCGCCGACTGGGATGCCATCGCCGGCACCGTGTCGGTGGTCTTCATGGAAGTGGGAACCACTACAACCAAACTTGGCCGGCTCGGCGTGGGCGACGCAATCGTCGATTTTGTCGGGCCGCTTGGCAATCCCACCGAAGTGGAGAAATTCGGCACAGTCTGCCTGATGGCTGGAGGCTTCGCTACAGCCACTATCATGCCTATCGCCCGCGCCATGAAAGCGGCGGGCAATCACATCATCACCATCGTCGGCGCGCGCAACAAGGATCTGCTTTTCTGGCAGGATAAACTGGCGGCGGTCAGCGACGAACTCATCGTTACCACCGATGACGGCTCAGCCGGCCGGAAAGGCGTGGTCACCGAGCCCATCAAGGAAAAACTGGAGCGCGGGGAGCGAATCGACCGGGTTATCGCCATCGGCCCCAGCATCATGATGAAGTTCTCCTCTTTAACGACCAAACCCTTCGGTGTTAAGACTATCGTGAGCATGAACCCCATCATGGTGGACGGTACCGGCATGTGCGGCTGCTGCCGCGTTTCGGTGGCCGGTCAGACCCGCTTCGCCTGCGTCGACGGGCCGGAGTTCGATGCCCACGCCATAGATTGGGACTCCTTCATGTCGCGCCAGCGAACCTATATGGACGAAGAAAAACGGTCGCTGGAGAAGTGCCGCTGTCCCACTGTTTAAATCCGAAATCCCTTCGACAGGCTCAGGACAGGCCGAATATCGAAATATGAGACAATACCAAATGATCGAAATGCTCCATGGCTAAACTGGATCTCAACCGTACCGGCATGCCCAAGCAGCCGCCGGAAGAACGGCGTGAGAACTTCCGTGAAGTGGCCCTCGGCTACTCCGCTGATGAAGTGCTGAAGGAAGCCTCCCGCTGCATCGACTGTAAGGCCCGCAACTGCGTCGCCGGTTGTCCGGTAGCCATCGACATTCCGGAATTCATCCGGGCGGTGAAGTTCGGGGATCTGCCGGAGGCGGCTAAAATCCTCAAGCGCACCAACGCCCTCCCCGGCGTCTGCGGCCGTGTCTGCCCCCAGGAAAGCCAGTGCGAGGCCGTCTGCACCCTGGCTAAGAAAGGCGCCCCCATCGCCATCGGGCGCATCGAACGCTATATCGCCGACTGGGAACTGGGGCACAAGGACGCCGTCGCCGGTACCGAGCGCCGCCCGCCGACCGGCAAGCGCGTCGCAGTCATCGGCGCCGGCCCGGCCGGCCTGACCGCCGCCGCCGAACTGGCAAGACTGGGGCACGAGGTCACAATCTTCGAATCCCTACATATCGCCGGCGGCGTGCTGATGTACGGCATACCGGAATTCCGGCTGCCTAAAGCCATCGTTCAGACCGAAGTCGAATACGTTAAAAGTCTGGGCGTAAGGATCGAACTCAACGCCGTCATCGGCAAGACACTTACTATCGACGAACTTTTCACCGACGGGTTTCAGGCCGTCTTCCTGGGCACCGGCGCCGGTCTGCCGCTCTTCCTCAATATCGAAGGAGAGAATGCCCCAGGCATATACTCGGCCAACGAGTTCCTGTCCCGGGTCAACCTGATGAAAGCCTGGAGTTTCCCGGATTACGACACCCCTCTCAAGGTCGGTAAAGAGGTAGCGGTCATCGGCGGCGGCAACGTGGCCATGGACGCCGCGCGCTGCGCCGTCAGGCTGGGCGCTCATGTCACCGTGGTTTACCGGCGCAGCCGGGATGAGATGCCCGCCCGCGCCGAGGAAGTGGAGAACGCCGAAGAGGAAGGCATAGATTTCCTGTACCTGACCAATCCCATCGGTTTCCAGGTCAACGAGCATAAATGGGTCTCCGGCATGACCTGCCAGAAGATGGCGCTGGGAGAGCCCGACGCCTCCGGCCGCCGCCGCCCCGTGCCGGTGGAGGGCTCCGAGTTCGATCTGCCCGTCGATATGGCCATCATCGCCCTGGGCACCCGTCCCAACCCCCTAATCGCCCGTTCGACGGCCGACCTGGAATTCGCCAGTAAAGGCACCGTCGTGGCCGATGAAACCACCGGACTGACCCGGAAACAGGCGGTCTGGGCGGGAGGCGACATCGTCACCGGCGCGGCCACCGTCATCTCCGCCATGGGCGCAGGCAAAGCGGCCGCCCGCGACATCGACCGGTACCTGGCCGGGCTTTAATTCTCCCATACATACATCTCCTCTTCATTACGATTGCTGTTCGCCCCCCAGGTTCTTGCCTCAACGGTAAGCTCGCGGTATAGTTTTATCATTGATCTCTCATTTACACCCACAGGAGGCAGGATATGATGATTATCGGACTGGTGCTGGCTGTGGTGGTAATCTGGCTCATCATCTCTTCAGTACAGAAGGGTTCGTCGTTCACCCTCGGCGGCAGTGAGAAGAAGACGCCTCTGGAGATCGCCCGGGAGCGTTACGCCAAAGGCGAGATCACGTCGGAAGAGTTCGAGTCGATCAAGAAGAACCTTTCGTAGGTCCTGCCGGAGTATTTGTTTTCCCCCGCCCCTTTTTTAGGAAACAATTACTGGATATCAGCTTTGTAAAACCGGGTTCCAAACGTAAGGTTATTTCGCAAAATCAATTCAATCAAATAAAACAAAATCTTTAGCAGCTTCTCAATCGCTCCAACGTCTCCGGGGGCAGGGCAAAGTCATGGCGGACCTTGTTCATGGCGGCCGCCAGATCGTTTACATCACGGTGCCCGACGTCGTATTTTCTCCTGACCATATCCATGAAGGACGCCATTGCCCTCTGCTGAACGCGGACATTATCCGGGTCATGCTTGATGACGAGTTGCATACGATAGATCGACAGAAAAAGCTCACCATCGATACCGGTGAATCCGGTCACTTCCTGAATTCTCCGACGGGCGTTCTCGATAAAGCCTTTTGAATAGTAACCATGGGTACAGGCGTTCCTGTTTCCAGCCGGAGCGCCGCGGCGTTTGGGGGCGGGTGAATTGTTTCGTTGAATCAATTAATGCTCCTTATGTTCTTATATTCGGGAAATCCATGATAATACGGCGCAGGCCGATTGTCAATGGGATTTTGGCGGGTTTTCAAAATATATATTGAGGTTTCAGCTATCAGCTATCGGCCTTCTTCTTTGGACAGACGGAGGTCGTGGGACGAAGATGTTGCGACAGCAGCCCTTCGGAGCGCTCTGAAATAAAGCCTCGTAATAAGATCAGGGGAGGACATAATAGCCCATTCAGAGAATGACTATATGAAATTTGCGACGATACATCGCTATGGCGGATCGAAGGCTGGGTCACACCCGGCCTTCGGTCCGCGCTTTATTGCCAATTTAAAAATCGGATAACTATTACGCCCAGTCGTCCGTGCCGGCACCCAGTATCGTGTCGTGTTTCCAACTAGACAGGTCGCGGTTCCACCAACCTTCGTAATCGGTGGAATCTCCATAACCGAATGTGCGGTCCATTTGAGCGAAAAACCCATTGAAGACTGAAGTGGCTGCCACAATAGTCCTCACAGTGGTATGAATTGACGCGAAGTTCTTCTGGCTGAAAACGCAGTTAGCGTCGCAGAAGTTGCAACCGTGGCACTTGGGGAAATTCATCTGCCAACGTTTAACCCCGGGACGATTCCAGTTATTTTGTTCCCCGTTAGGACCGACATCGTTAGTATCCCACGTCGGGTCGGTATCCATGGGGATGCTGCCCCACGGACAAACCTCGGCGCAGGTCTTACATTCGTAACAAAACTTGTGCATACCAGCGTCGATCGGTGTCGTTTCCGGAAGCGGCAGGTCGGTTACTATGCTCGGCGTGTAGCGGATGAGAGTCCCTTCTTCCGGAGTACAGTTGTGAGCATTCCTGGAAAGTTCCGACAGGCCCGCCATGACGCCGTTGGCAACATTGTAGGATTCCAAACCTGTGAGAGCATGGTAGCCAAGTGACTTGAGAAACCTCTGAGTCCGGTTCTGAATGATCGGGCCCACCGCGTATCCTATCGTTGCGCCGATATTCAGCGCCGAAGAATACTCCAGCTTGGGAGCGGTATGATCGCCGAAGTTGGACATCTCCATGGGTTGCTTGACGACATAGACAATTGCAGATTTACAGGATTGAGGCACTACCCTGACACTGCCGTCGTCGCTTGGTTGATCGGTATTTTCTACTCTTATCCGACCAGCTTGAACAGAAAGATCAATATACCGCTGGTTGAACGCCAGGAAACCCTGACGGGGAGAACCATAGAAATGCATGGCAGCGCGCACCAGTTTAGCGTTTTCTTCGGCTGTTCCCTGCCATCGAGCAACGCCCCGCTGCTCAGGGGTAGTCACTTCGATCCCATACCAGGGGACTGACGTCAGTCCAGCGCCAAAGCTTAAAAATCCTGCACCAGCGCCAAAGGCGATGTCTTTCAGGCTATTACCGGGTGCGTTAGCCTTGAGTTGCTGCGCTTGCCAGGCTGCCCTCTTCTCCGCCTGGCCGTCGCCGGCTTTCACACCGAAGTTATACCCATGGTTGCCCAATTTGAAAGGCTTGATCTGATCCCAATCAACATCGACGGTGGGATTATAAGCCTCCCGCTGTTTGACGAACCAGGGGTGCTTGGCATCAACCGACGAAGCCATCATCTCATCCAGATCATGGAAACGGGGTGCTGTCAGCGCTGCGCCGCCGAGGCCGGCACCAGTCAGCCCGATACCTTTCATGAAATCTCTGCGTGATACAGTGTGATGAAAAGTAGACATTTTTCCCCTCTCAATTTTCTCTACGGTCTTTCCCGTCCGTCACCCGGTCTCTCCCGAATGTCAGGATGGTTGCTTATACCCCCTTAATACTCGCCGGTGCTTACTTACTGTTATGGTACATCTATAATAAAATGTATACATCGTACTAAAGTATTAGTCAACCTAGTACTTTATGCGTATATTTTACCCTATTATGAATTTATTATCAGCGCCTAACAGTGACCTAGAACCTGCCCGTCCTCTTGACACCCCTGGACCTAACCGTTTATAATAAATGCAAATGATTACTATTTGCGTAATATTCAACAGCCGGAGGAACCATGTCGCCGTTATCTAATACGGATCTGAAAGCCACCGGACAGCGGGCGGTCATCCTAGAAATCATCAAGAGCGGAAAAGGTCACCTGGACGCCGATGAGATCTATCGCCGCGCCCGGAAGAAACTGCCTCGACTGTCATTGTCAACGGTTTACCGCGCGTTACAGAAGTTCAAAGAAAGCGGCCTCATCGAGGAGTGCCACCTGGACGAGAACCATCATCATTACGAAGCGTCCCATAAGGGCGAACACCATCACCTGATCTGTTCCGGCTGCGGCAAGGTCGTTGAATTTACTCTGCCGCTGTCGCAGATCGTCGCTGAATGGGTGCCGCAGGCTGAGGGGTTCGAGATCACCGGCAGCGAGGTATCCCTCACCGGGTTGTGCCCGGATTGTAAGAAGAAGAAAGCGGAATAATCCATGCGGAAATCCAACCACTCGAAAAACGAAATCGACGAATCGGTGTATGGCATTCCGAGTTGCCATCAGCCGCGTCAGCAACATCGCCACCGTCATGGTCAAACCCCTGATGAGCCGGCGCTCAAGGTTGCCCTGGTCGGCAGCCCCAACGTCGGTAAGAGCTCCGTCTTCCACAGCCTGACCGGGCGACGAGTCATAATTTCGAATTACCCCGGCACTACGGTGGATATCTTCCGCGGCCGCACCGTTCTCGACGGGCGGACGGTGGAGGTCATCGATACCCCCGGCATGTACTCCCTCCATTCGATTACCGAGGAAGAACGGGTAGCCCGGGCTATCCTGCTCAAGGAGAAGCCGGATGTGGTGCTGCACGTCATAGACGCCAAGAACCTTGACCGCATGCTGCCCATCACCTTCCAGCTTATCGAAGCCGGACTGCCGATCATCGTCGTGCTCAATATGACCGATGAAGCCGACGCCCATGGCATCGTTATCGATGCCGAAAAACTGTCCTCGGAGCTTGGAGCGCCCGTAGTGGCCACCGCAGCCAACCTGGGGCGAGGCATCGCGGCACTGAAAAATGCCATCCTCGAATACCAGCCGGTTTGCCTGGCCCTGCCCGTCTTTTACGACGAAAGGATCGAACATGGTGTTGCCGCCCTCCTGCCCCTGGTCAAGGACAGCCCCCCGGCGGCCAGGATGTCGCCGAGATCCATCGCCCTGCTACTGTTACGTGAAGACGAGCAGATGCGACGGCTCGTCGCCGGTGAAGGGTATGATCTGTCTCGCATCGACGAAATAGTTTCCGGCACCCGTTTGGAATTGTCGCATCCCCCCGCTTACGTCCTGGCGGTGGCCCAGCAGCGGGCGGCGGGTAAACTGGCTGCGACGGTGATGACCCAGCGCGCCGAGGGGAAAATAAAATTCGGCGAGCGATTATCCCGCGCCATGATGCACCCGCTGAGCGGGGGAATCATCCTGGCGGCGGTGCTGTACGCCATGTACTGGTTCGTCGGCGTCTTAGGCGCCGGTACGCTGGTCGGCTGGCTGGAAGAGGTCGTCTTCGGCGAATACATCAATCCCTGGGTAACCGGGACACTGCAAAACATCATCCCGGTGCAGGTAATCTCAGACCTTTTCGTCGGGGACTACGGCATCATCACACTGGGCATAACCTACGCCATCGGCATCATCCTGCCCATCGTGACCACCTTCTTCATCATTTTCTCCATTATCGAAGACTCCGGCTACCTGCCGCGGCTAGCCATGCTCATCGACCGGGTGTTCAAGTTCATCGGCTTGAACGGCCGGGCCGTCATCCCTATCGTCCTCGGGCTGGGTTGTGACACCATGGCCACCATCGTCACCCGCACCCAGGAGACCAAACGGGAGCGCGTCATCACCACCCTGCTCCTGGCCCTGGCCATCCCCTGCTCCGCCCAGCTCGGTGTTATCTTTGGCATATTGTCGGTGTCTACCGGCATGCTGCTGACCTGGGTTGGCGTCGTCGCCCTGGTCTTCGTATTGGTCGGCTGGCTGGCATCGAGGATCATCACCGGGGAACGCGCTTGTTTCTATATGGAGATACCGCCTTTGCGGCTGCCGCGCCTCTCGAACGTGTTGCAGAAGACCTATGCCCGCCTCGAATGGTATCTCAAAGAGGTCATCCCCTTCTTCGTCGTCGCCAGCGTGGTACTGTGGGCTGGTGACATCGCCGGTCTGCTGGATGCCATGATCGCCGGGTTACGGCCGATCGTCGAGTTCGTCGGAATCCCCGGTGACGCGGCGGTGGCCTTCGTCATAGGCTTCTTCCGCCGCGACTTCGGCGCTGCCGGACTTTACGACCTGACCACCCAGGGACTGCTCACCGGTAATGCCCTCCTGGTATCGGCGGTGGTCATGACTCTGTTCGTGCCGTGCATCGCCCAGTTCATGGTCATGATCAAGGAGCGGGGATGGAAGACAGCCGTGGCTATTGCCGCTTTCATCTTCCCGTTCGCATTCCTGGTCGGCCTCGGCCTCGACCGGTTACTGAAAGTGCTCGGAGTTAACTTATGACCGACGAATCAACCGACAAAATGAAATGCCCCTTCTGCGGCTTCGAGTTCGATGCCGCTGCCGGTACCGGTTACTGCGGCTCCTGCCCGATGGGGAAAAGTTGTAAACTGGTACGCTGTCCCAACTGCGCCTACGAGACGCCGGCCGAACCGAAACTGCTGGCCGCTATCAAGAAACTAAGGAGAAAATAATGATTATCGACGAACACGGCGAAGAAATATTGGAAACACTGTGGATCAAGACCCAGGAAGAGAAGACCCGCGCGGAAGCCGAAGAGTTCCAGTCGCAGCAAGCGCTGGAGCAGCTTATCGAGGACGGTTTAGTGGTCAGCGCGGGAAACGGCACTCTGACCTTGACCGCCAAGGGTCTGCCGGAAGCCCGCAGCGTGGTGCGCCGCCATCGCCTGGCGGAGAGACTTCTCTACGATGTCCTGGGTACTCGGGATCGTGTAATGCATGAAAAAGCCTGCAAGTTCGAGCATCTGCTGGACAAGGGCCTTGACGAGAATATCTGCATCCTGCTGGGCCACCCCAAGGTCTGCCCTCACAACAAACCCATCCCCCCGGGTAAGTGCTGTGAGGCGGCGGCGGGGCAACCACAGAAGCTGGTGGCGCCCCTGTCTGAACTTAAGCCGGGACAAAAAGGCCAGGTGGCTTATATTTACGCCGTAGAATCCGACAAACTGCAAAAACTGATGGCCATGGGCGTCCTGCCCGGCGCGCCGGTGCGGCTGGTTCAGACCTTCCCGTCCTACGTCTTCCAGGCGGGCAACAGCCAGTTCGCCATCGACCGCGAAATGGCCGATACTATTTACGTTCGATTATCTGAAATTTAGCTAACGATTGCGCGCGGTTCTACGCGGCTGCTATAATCTAAGTCCGCATGGGGCTGTAGCTCAGCTGGGAGAGCGCCTCCTTTGCAAGGAGGATGTCAGGGGTTCGAGTCCCCTCAGCTCCACCAAAGAGGACGATACCGAGAACCACTCGGAAGACTAAGAAAGATTGGCTGGGGAGAGTCTTTTCAATAACCTTCCCTTGGCGGACGCCAGCTGACTCGAAACCGATCTGCTAGCAGTCTAGTTAAGCAATGGCAGGATGAGCTCCGCAGCAAATTCGCCCTGCCTTTCGATATCCTCACAAACGACAACCTGGAAGCCGCCAGGACCGGTAACTGGTTCCGGGAGACCGATTTCGCCATCGCCAGGTTGGACAAACTGTCGCGAAACGAAGACGTCCAACCGAAGCTCGCCGCGCCGGACTGTCGCTGGGATCTGATTGTTTGCGATGAAGCTCACAAGATGTCCGCTAGCTTCTTCGGCGGCGAAGTCAAATACACCAAGCGCCACAAGCTGGGTCAATTACTATCGACCCTCACCCGTCATTTCCTGCTTATGACCGCCACTCCGCACAACGGCAAAGAAGAAGACTTCCTGCTATTCATGTCACTGCTCGACGCCGACCGCTTCGAGGGCAAGTGCAGGGACGGCGTCCATTCCGCCGATGTCTCCGATATGATGCGGCGCATGGTCAAAGAGAATTTCCTCAAGTTTGATGCCACGCCGCTTTTCCCAGAGCGGATCGCCTACACGGTGCCCTATAAGTTATCCGACGCCGAAGCTAAATTGTACAAGGCGGTCACGGACTACGTCCGTAACAAGTTAGACAGAGCGCAGAAACTCCAAAACGAGGGACGAGCGGGCACCGTCGGTTTCGCTTTAACCATCCTCACAGCGGCGCCATTGTCAACCGACCTTCCCCCGCTACCTTTTCGACATTATATTTAGTTTAAAACCCCTGATAGCTAATCCAACATTTTGTTAAATCGTGTAATCCAAGCTCAACGATCCAACAACCTCTAGCATTTCTGGCCTACAAGATTGTCCAGTTTAAAGCCCGACCCGTGCCCATATCAACCTTTATTTTACGGTTGCTGGAAACATTCACAATCGGTTGATCGAGCAATTGGTGATGAGGGTTCCTCTGCACGAGATTCGTTTAGAAACCATTTGCTAATCACCAATTTGTGATCTAGATCGTCTTTCACGATTCCAGCCATTTTAAGCGATCTCATAACGTTTGTGACCATCACCCGGGAAGCTCCAACAAGAGCCCCAAGATCTTCATGTGTAAGTCTGAAATTCAATTTGGTTCCATCCGGCGTTTCTTGACCGTGCTCCCGGGCCAGTCTCACGAGGGTCCGGGACAGGCTTGAACGCGTATCGTAGATGGCGACGTCGGCAAATTGCTAAGTAATGCGTCGGATTTTGTCACCCAAGCCTTTGATCACTTTCAGAGAGAGTTGACTGTTCTGCGTCAACAGGCTCTCAAAGTCACTCTTATAACAGGCGCACAACCGTGTATCTTCAACAGCGATAGCTCCAAAAGAACGTACCGAGTCATCGAACAGCACTTCTTCGCCAAACAATTGATTGGCGGTTAAATATCCGAGGGCGACCTCCCTCCCTACTTCTGAGGTCTTTATCAGTCTGACCCGACCCTTGGTGATCAGAAAAATCGAGTTTGCCGGTTCTCCTTCGAAAAACAAATATTCGTTCTTAAGGTACTCGGGTCGACGAAAAAGCTTTCGAATATCTTTTCGTTCCTTTTCGGACAGAGAGTCAAAGAGCCACAGATCTGCCATGCAATTTAGGTATGTCACGGTCCTCCTCCAAACGCTCGGAGGTATTTTACAACAATCTTTACGACTACCTTTGTAAAATATTATACCGACTAAGCATCCATTTGATGCCAGAATAGGGAAAATTGGGAGGTCGGTTCATGGCAACCTGGTTAAGTATTTTCATCTTGGCGGCTGGTATATGTGGTTTCATGTTGAAAACGGCTAATAACCCCTTTAAAGGATTTATCACAATCAAGTTGTTTTGGGTTCATCTCCTACTGGGGCTTTCAGCTATGGTTTTAGCTTTACTGACATTATTTGGATAGTCGGTTTTGGTAGGTACACGTAAAGTCAAAAATAAATAGGAGGAACGCTAAATGGCGACAATGCCCAAAGAAGTAATCGATCTATTCCAGGATCCCGCGGTACCCAAGATGGTCGCAACAATCAGCCGTGATGGCGAACTCAATGTCACTCCCAAAACCAGTATGACCGCGGTGGATGCGGAAACCCTGGCTTTTGCCGACCTATATGGCTTGACGACAAGGACTTTCAAAAATCTTCGGGATACCAAAAAGGTGGCCATTGTGGCTATGAAAATCCCGCTTGCACCTCCTTTTACTACGATCCAAGTCAAAGGGACTTTTCAGAAGTATGAAACTTCAGGCCCGCTGTTTGAAAAGTTTGCCGAAGGCCTGAAGAAGGCGATGGGGGTGGATATTACCGGGATCGGTATTGTCCAAGTGGAATCGATTTTCTCTCAAGCCCCCCAGGACAAAGGTAAAAAACTAGCGTAATTCGGATTAGATGCGAACACAAGGCCTTGTATTAATAAAAGTGCCACCACAAATAAGGGAAGAAGTCAACACTGCCCCCCATCTATTAGTCGGTCGAAGGAATTGGAATGTTTGATGCAGATAATCTAAACAAGGCAATAGATGATTTTCGCCAAGGCAAGTTTGTAATGATAGTTGATGATGATCGCCGTGAAAACGAGGGTGATCTGGCGATAGCCGCAGAGGCGATTACACCTGAAGCCATCAACTTTATGGCTAAAAATGCACGCGGTCTAATTTGTGTCTCCATGGATCCGGATCGTTTGGAAAAGCTTAATCTTCCGCTGATGGTTCATGAAAACACGTCTCAACATTCTACTGCTTTTACAGTTTCAGTGGAGGCTCGTTTTGGCGTTTCAACCGGAATTTCTGCAGCCGATAGGGCCGCAACGGTGAAGGTGTTGATCGATCCCGCAACTCAACCAAATGATTTGGTGAAACCAGGGCATATTTTCCCGTTAAAAGCTTTGAAAGGAGGAGTCTTAAAGAGGGCTGGACACACTGAAGCTTCGGTAGATTTGGCGAGGTTATCAGGATTGTGTCCAGCCGCAGTAATCTGCGAGATTATGAACCCTGATGGATCTATGGCCCGTCTTCCCCAACTCGAAGCCCTAGCTAAGGAATGGGGCTTCACTATGATTAGTGTTGCCGAACTGATTGCGTATCGTCGAAGGACCGAACATCTAGTTCACCGAGTTGCAGAAACCAAAATGCCGACCCGCTATGGGGTATTTCAAGCGATAGCTTATCGTAGTGAAGTTGAAAGCGGCGAACACGTTGCCTTAGTGAAGGGCAAGATCGATGGAGATGAGCCTGTTTTAGTCCGGGTGCACAGCGAATGTCTTACCGGAGAAGTATTTGGTAGCCTGAGGTGCGATTGCGGTGAACAGCTGGACATGGCCATGAAAGCGATTATCAACGAAGGTTCTGGGGTGCTACTATATATGCGTCAGGAAGGTAGAGGCATCGGTTTCCATAACAAATTGCGAGCTTATTCTTTGCAAGACCAAGGACTGGATACGGTCGAAGCAAATCACGAGTTAGGTTTTAAAGATGACCTTCGTGATTATGGAATTGGCGCTCAAATCTTATCCGATTTAAGATTGACTCGTATCAAATTGTTGACCAATAATCCGCGGAAAGTGGTCGGACTTGAAGGATATGGCTTAACAATAACAGAAGTATTGAATATCCAAACGACTCCCAATTCTCATAACTATAGCTACCTCGGTGCCAAGAAAAACAAACTTGGGCATCATCTCGAATTGGGGTATTGAAGAAGATGCGGTCAAAATGATAGCCCGGTTAAAGAGTTCGAGCCGGGAGTTGACATGACTGTACGGAGGGGCACTTTCGTTGGCAAGATTCAAAAACGGCCACTAGCAGCTTCGGATCGGTGCTTTGAATCGATCAAAAAGGGGATGGATAGGGCGATTCATGCTAATACTCGAACTGGTTGCGGATTTCGCTGAAATCGGCCACCGATTTCGGTCCAAATCGGCCACCGTCACGGTGAATTCGGCCACCCCTGAGACGTGACCTTTTAGGGAGAGCGGTGTCGGGTTGGGGTCAGTTTAGCTTAGCCTCATTCTATCCGCAAGCTCCTCCTTCTTCCCACCAGGTTCTTGGGTATTCGCCTCTCTTTTCCGCCGCATGGAATCGCCCTTGAGGGTGAGGCGGTAGGCTTGTGCAGCAGACGATCACAGATGGCGTCGGCCATGGTCGGGTCGCCAATCGCCGGATGCCAATCCGGGATGGGGCACTGGCTGGCCACCACGGTGGTGCCGGCGTCGCTTACCCTTTAGGGATGGCCGATTTGGTCCGACAGGGTGGCCGGTTTACTCCGACAGGGTGGCCAATTTGCTCCGAGACGGCGGCCGATTTAATCCGAAATACGCACTGGTGCCTATTTTGAGTCAGGTCGTCCAACGTAATCGATTCAAGGATGCTTTTTGTGATATGTCCAACCTTATTCCAGATTCACGAATCGTGCAGTATTTGCCTCTCCAGGAGTCCCGCGGGTCTTGTGCGAAGTCAGTAGGTGATATAGACCCTTCAGTAGCCGCCACGATATCGGAAAGCGTTATCTCTGAGGGGGGCGTGTCAATAGAAAACCACCCTTGACGCCGCGAACACTCTTTACTAATTGGGCAATGCGCAGAGGTACCAATAGCTGAACCAGGTATTGCTCCGAGATTCGATTCCTTCTAGCAAGATCTTGGCAAGTGATGGGCCTTGGCTAAAATGGACTGCCAGATCAATAACGACCTGCAAGGAATGGTGCCCTCGTACAGAAATCTTCAATCGCGTCTCCATGTTCTGTGATTGAAGTAAAGCAAAACCAGTTTAAAATATTATTAGATGAAGTTGTTGTCGTCAAAGCTCTTTTGGTAACCTATTACCATGTTCACTCTGGGCGTAGTCTGTTCAATAGATGTTCAGCCTATCTACAAGCATCACGTAAGAAGTCCGATTCACACTATGAAAAGCCGAGCAGTTAGGGCGATACGTCAAGGCCAGACAGAAGAAAAATTCACCGCCGGAAGAGCGTACTAGATCGACCGTGAAATCTAATCAATGTGTTCCTTTCGTGGCGTGGTCAGCATCATTGCTTAGATTTGGTCGCTCCTACTCTCCGTCAAAGGTTTAATGATTCCATTCCAAGTTTTTTAACAGTTCTGGGAATGAGCAGATTTCCTCAATGTCTTTGTCATCACAGTTTTTAAATTCGAGAGAGAGGCTGGATAAATCTCGATAGGCACTCCGGTGTAGTCAAAAAATCCTAACATCGAGTCTTCATCTATCGGGCATACCCCGGTGTCAAGAAGCAATATCCTGTCATACCTACCAAAGTTGATTCGGGCATCGATATCATCCCAATGAAGCCCTTCTTTAAAGATATGTTCCCAATGTTTAATCCAACCGGGCGTAACAAAGAAAGTCTTTTGTTCTTTCTCCAACTCATTCCTTCTCATTTTTCCAAGAATAATCTCTATACAATCAGGTTCTGAGGGAATGATCAAGTTATGACGATCTATCCATTCGGGAAAACAAGGATGACAACGAGAACCATATATTAAGGGTATTGGACCATTGGTTTTTCGGTTAAAGATGCCATTAAAAAGTTGCTTCATCTTTTCCGGATTGACATGTAAGTTAGGTTGAAAATAAACAGGTTCAATTTTAAGTTTGTAATCGACAACAATTTTATTAATTTCATCCGTGAGAATGCCACAACAGATTAGTTCTCTAATATTCACTTTGTTGTCCTTGCAGGGCGATTGTATCAGGGAATAAGCCCATCCTGTGCATTGATAAGATTAAAACCAAGGTCTTTTGAGTATTAACCACCTTCTCGAGAATAAGAAAGAGTTTCATTATCACAGGATAAATACACACTGTGGGCAGTCCTGACAACTCGGACGGTCGCATTTTAGGCATGTCAATACAGATTCAAAAGCAGTGGTGTTATGTTTCTTCAAATCATTGAGAATTGATTGTTGTTCGTCGATCTTTTTGTTAGTAAGCTTTAGTGCCTTGAGAGACCGCTCAAGTATCTCCGCTTTGGTGCCGGGGGCCGGTACATTCAAACCCAACACGGCTTTGATGTCATCGACGCTCATGTCCAGGCGTCGGAGCGTATTGATAAAACGCAATCTGACGATATCGCGTTTGTTATACAGTCGTAGCCCGTTGGGCGTAACCGCTGTTGGTTCTAGTAAGTCTTCTTCCTCATAATATCGTACAGTCCGAAGGCTTACTCCAACTTCCTTAGCAACATCACCGATTTGGAATACCATCCCTGGTTTGTTAGATTCGCCATTCATGGTCTTATTTTATCATATACCGCCCATTCAAGGCAATGATGTAAGGGAATCATATTTTCCTAAGGTCTTGACAATGACGTAACGTAAGCCTATAATCCTGCACAACCCTACGGGGAATATGTATTGGAGGACGAGTATGGCGACACTGCCCAAAGAAGTAATCGACCTGTTCCAGGATCCCGCAGTACCTAAAATGGTTGCAACCATCAGCCGGGGTGGTGAACTCAATGTTACTCCCAAGACGAGTATGCAGGTGGTTAATTCCGGTACATTAGCATTTGCTGATCTCTATGGCCTGACAACAAGGACCTTCAAGAATCTACAGGACACGAAAAAAGTAGCTATTGTCGCTATGAAAGTGCCCGTCGCTCCCCCATTTACAACTTACCAAGTGAAAGGGACATTTCTGAAATATGAAACCTCGGGGCCTCTTTACGATAACTTCGCAAAAGCCTTAAAGGATGCGATGGGCGTTGACATCACAGGAGTTGGAACGATTCATGTTGACGCTGTCTATTCCCAGGCGCCCCAGGACAAAGGTAAAAAAATAGCGTAACACCCCGGAGCATTCATGAATCATATACGATTCTTGGTCCTCACTAGGGATCATAATGTCATCGACACGATATCCCTGGCCTTCCATGTCGGATGGCCAGGGATAGAGGTGGTTGCCAGTGAGGACACCCGAGCTATCTCTATATATAAAAAAATCCGCCCTGCGGTCGTAGCAATCGGTCTTGACCTGCCGAATGCTCAAGGTTTTAAGCTCATAAGAGCATTACGAGATTTGTCCGACGTGCCCATAATTTCTTTGTCCAGCCAATATGTTGATGCTGATTTAGTTCGAGCTGTCTGGTCCGATTCAGATGGGGATTTGTTAAAACCGGTTGGGATGTTTGGGATCATCGCCAAAGTGTGGTCTTTGTTGAAGCGACGTTCAATCGGATTTGACCAAGAGTTGTCAAGTGAAAATTCCGGACCTTCGATAATTCAACACTCCTTCCCCCAGAGACGAGTCGAACGCATAAAGGACTTAATCGCCGCATCTTAAGTGGGTCCATACGAAATGTTGAACTCGCCCGCTTCTGGCTACTTCGTCCGGTTACAGAAACAAATAAGTATAATTCTCTTGAACTTGGCCTACCACTAGAATAGAATCTCCGTAAATGGTAATTGACCTCCAGGAAAATCAAACTCCTTCCCCTAATAAATCTATGACATACAAGCCGACGGATAAATTTCCAGTGAATCCGCGTATGAAAAACTGTGGGCCAAATCGTACACCCAAACTTAAGTTGGTGCTTCGAAACCACATCCTTGCGCTCATCAACAAGGCTACCGACGTTAAATCTCTTTTGAACAATTTGGTGCTTGAAATCAAGGACATCACCGGGTGCTCTGTGAGCGCGATAAGATTAGTGGACGAAAGAGGGAGTATACCCTATCGTGCCTATAGCGGATTTGCGAACGGATTTTTTGAGTTCGAGAACGCTCTATCGATCATTTCAGACAAATGCATGTGCATCAACGTAATAACGGGAACGACAGATCCGAAGCTCCCATATTACACACCATCCGGATCCTTTTACATCAATGCCACGACGGCCTTTCTTTCATCGGTTGCAGATGACGAAAAAGGAGTTACTCGTAACGCTTGCAGTGCTTTTGGTTATGAATCGGTAGCGCTAATACCGATAAAGTCTGGTACCAAAATTATTGGTTTAATACACATTGCCGATCACAACGAGAACATGGTTCCTTTGAGTGTTGTAAACCAATTGGAAACCCTAACGTATGACGTTGGGATTGCTATCGAAAGGCTCGTGGAGTATGAGAGAATTCAAAACAGCGAACAATACTATCGCTCTCTTATCGATAAAGTTCCGGCAGGATATTTGGTGCTAGATGCCGAAGGGTGTGTTTTAGAAGCTAATCTTAATCTACTTGAGATGATCGGATACCTTCGCGAAGATGTGTTAGGTAAAGACTTCATTGACTTTGTTGCGATAGAGCGGCGAGCGTTATTCCGGGAAGGGTTCAATCGGTTGAACGGGCAAGGAGAAAGTAGCTTCGAATGTGTCTTAATTGCTAGTGATGGATTTCATAAGGAAGTTTCTATCGCGGGACACTCTGATGCAACAAACGATAGCGGATCGTGGAAAGTCTATTGCGTTGTCAATGATATTACGCAGCGTAAGAGAGCTGAGCAGGAGATACGGAACCTTGCGACGCTGCCTCTGATAAATCCGAATCCCATCATTCAGGTCACCCCAGAAGGCGTAATCGTATTTGCTAATATCGCCGCTAGGCCTTTATTGGAATGCTGGCATACCAGATATGGAAAAACCCTTCCTCCCAGTTGGCAACAGGCGGTTCGTGAAGTGTTTCGAACTGGCACGATGAAAACTGATGAACTTCAACACCTGGGACATGTATATGATTTAAAACTGTTTCCGGTTCCGGAATTGGGGTTTGTCAACATCTATGGAATTGACATCACTAAGCGTTATCGCCAATCCAAGCAACAATGATAACGCGTGAGCACGATCATCTTTTTCGATTGGATTCTCTGTGTTAATTGCTGCAAGAGTTTTCAATTCAGTTGATTCCGTAGTTGTGAGCCAACACTGCGAGTTGAGTCCGATTCGACACTCCCAACTTCTTCATACATCTGTAAACGTACTTTTTTACAGTTGCCGAAGTGTATTTCAATTGGTTCCCAATGTCTTTATTGCAGTAGCCTTTTGCTAGTAAATGAAACACAAGTCTTTCTTTGTCGGTCAATACTGCACCGAACTTTTCGTTCACGTATCGATTGTTAATCGTCGGTTCTGTTAATTGCCGGGATATGTTGCCCATTGCCCTGTAAAAGACTCGAGTATCCCATACGCATAAGCCAGAACAAATCATTCTGATTGCTGAAGCCAGTACCATCCTCGGGCTTTCCTTCAACACAAATCCGTCTGCTTTTGACTTAATAGCTTCAGTCAGATACAACTCCGAATCATACCCCGTCAGAAGCAGGATACCAGTAGATGGATATTCACTCCGAATTTTTTGCGTCAGCGTGAACCCATCCATATCTGATCCACCAAGTTGGATGTCCAATATAACAATATCGGGTCTTAAATCCCTGACGAGTTCGAATCCACCAGTCGGATCAGAGGCTTGACCCAAGACTTCTATATCCTTTTCCCTTTGGAGCATCGTCTGCAATCCTTGCCGAACAACTTCATGATCGTCGACTAGGGCGATCGTTATTGTCCGTCCAACTGGCAGCGGCGAATCCTGAAAAGTGTTCTGATCCATTAGAGTGTTCTCCTCTCTCGATCCCTCGGGTCAGCCCACCCGGATGGTTCAAAAGGAACTGCAACGTCTATTGCGGTACCTTGTGTTAGATGGCTATTGATCTTAAAGGAGCCACCAAGGAGTTCGATCCGCTGCCTCATTCCTTCAATCCCTCCCGATTCTCCATTTAGTATCGAGTCGATATCAAAACCCTTCCCATCGTCCGAAATCCGTAGACTAACAATTTCACCGTTACTTTCAACGGAAACGATTACCTGTGTTGAGGTCAGGCTATGCTTCACGATGTTTAGAATCGCTTCGTGGAAGACACGGTACAAAGCTGTTTCAATTTGAGGCACTAATCGTGTGTTTAGGTTACTCGTCATTTGGACTTTCAGTCCTGTTTTATCTTCCAATAGTCTAAGTTCTTGTTTTATCAATTCAATCAAGCCATATCTTGTGAGCGTGATTGGGTATAGTGATTTCATGATGCTTCTAGTTTCATTCAGAGTACTTCTTATAAGTTGAAGCACCTCATACACTTGAAGCTTCTGCGATCCAGCAGTCTCTTCCAAGACTTCGCTAAGGTAGTGGCAGATATGTACTAAGTCCTGAACAACGCGATCGTGGAGTTCTGCCGCTAAGAGTTTACGTTCGTTTTCTTGAGCTTTAATGTATTCCAATGTTAAATCGCGCAATTTACGCTCGAAAAAGGCTATCTGGTCTTGTTTTAGCTTACTATCTCGAATACTAGCTTCAAGTTTTTCCACTATGCCTGTTAATTCTCTGGTCCTAACCTGAACCATCTCTTCAAGCCGATTCCGGTATTGGTCTAATTCTTTTTCTTTGTTTACCCGTTCTGTGTCATCTCGGACCAGACTCTGGATATATTTCTTCCCGTCAATCGCAAGTAAGCGACTGATGAAACTAGTGTGTACGATATATCCGTCTTCCCTCAAGTAATCAAGATTAGCCCCTCCATATCCTCGTTCAACTATCTCTTTGAACACCTTTTCCCCTGCAGCCTGTTGCTCTGGGGGGCGAGTCTCCCACACCCTCATCTTGATCAGCTCTTCGAACGTTTTTCCGGTAAGCAACCGATACTCTTTATTGCAGTCAACTATTCGTCCAGTCTCAGCATCGATAAGAGCGATGCCATCACGTGAATTGTCAAAAAGCATCTGGTACTTGGCTTCTTTTTCCATGTTAGGACCCTGACCTTTCGACCCGGATTATATGTCCATGCTGATACCTTTGGAAGAGCCCGTGGTAAAAGCGAGGCGGTATAAGGTTATTTTATCTACGATTACCATCCACCTTTGATACCTTCATTGTATCACAATGCCTAGAAAATCTACGCATAAAATACGATGGCAAAACCAGTATTTTCCGATAGCATTGGTGTCATCGGTTAAAACTGGGGATCATGCCAACTTAGGTAGACTCATAAAGTGAATAGTGCCAACGGCAAGCCCCACGGTGGGGGAAACCAGGGTGCCGGGCTGTTGCGACCAGCCTGCTTAATATGCTGTGAAACCCCTCCCGTGGGCTCCCTGGGTGTAATCGGGGTTCACCGCGGGGCTTGCCAGACTTAAAAAAGGGAACTGATGCTGACCAACGTCTATAACATAGCCTTCGCCGAGTCCACCAGGCAAGCATATCTCCATTTCTGGGGATGTAATATCCGCTGTAAGGGCTGTATCCTCCGAAAAATTCCTTACGACTCAATGCTCGACCGCAATATGCATCTTTACCTTGCTGAGCCCAAAGGTGAAGCGGCACCTCCGAATAGATTTCTCGATCTTGAAAGTGTAATGGGTATCCTATCTGACCTCAGGCCGACTTCAGTCATCTTCGAAGGCCAAGAAGCATCTCTAGACCCGTGTTTCGCCTTAATCGCCAAAACCCTGCATCAAAGGTTCAAAACCCAAAATATCCTTCTGACTAATGGGCTGAATATGCCTGATCTTTCGCACGTCGACAAGGTAGCGGTAGGCCTTAAGTGCTTCGATGAGGACTTACACATCGACTATACCGGCTTTTCAAACCGGCAGATACTTTCCAATTTCCGGAGGATCCATGCATCCGGAATAGCTATTCTGGCCGAGACGGTAATCATCCCCGGATATATAGATGATGAAGAGGTCGAGAAACTTTCTCAGTTCATCGCCTCTGTTGACCGAAATATTCTGTATCACCTAGATGCATACTCCAGGGTGGCTGAGAACCATTGGCAAAGAGCCACAACGAAAGACGTCGAACAGGCAGCCGTAGCCGCCAGACGACACCTGCTTAATGTGCACTTTCTCCGTGATGAACCCAGGGAGTTCGGCGTTAAATCCATCTTCCCGACTGAGGCTGAGCTAGATGCCCCGGAACTAGCCCCAGCCGTAGAGACCCGAGAATTGGTTACTACCTGAATTAAGGACTGGAGATACATGTTGTGAGAGTACTATTAGCAGCCGCCACCACCCCGGCTTTTAAACGGGCTTTTGCCAACTCCAGCAACCTGCCTAACGCCTTGCTCTTCATTGGCGCCATGCTGGAAAAGCACGGCCATGAGGTCCAGGTCTACGACGGGTTTATGGACAACCGCACGCCCGCCGAGTTGGCCGGGTTCAAACCGGACGTCATAGGTTTTTCAGTCATTGTCGGCCCGAACATGGAAGCCGCCATCAACTATTCTAGGCAATTCAAATCGCTCCTGCCTAGCGTCAAAATTGTCTGGGGCAACGTTTGCCCCAGTGTGCTGACCGAGCAGACCTTGGCTGAAGACTATGTCGATTTTGCCGTCATCGGCGCCGGCGAACATACTATGGTTGAGTTGTGCGATCACCTGGAGAAAGGTTCTCTAGGTATACTCGAGGACATCAAAGGACTGGCTTTCAAGGACGCAAGAGGCCAAGTTGTCATCAACGAGCACCGGCCTTTTGTCCGGGACATGGACGAACTGCCCGACCCAGCCTGGCACCTGGTCGATGCCGCTAAGTACCGGGAACTCGATCTCAACACCAGCCGCGGCTGCGCCTACCACTGCGCTTTCTGTTACAACGACTCTTTCAATAAAGGATCACTGGGCTATCTTTCCGCGGAACGCCTGATTGCGCAGATTCAGCACCTTCAAAAAACCTACGGTGCCAAACATATCCGTTTTAATGATGACAACTTCACCTTCAACCGCAAGCGCCTTCGCGATTTCTGCCGTCTCCTCAGAGAGCATAGGATCAAGCTAACGTGGAGCTGCGATTGTCGGGCCGATCTATCGGCAGAAGATGCCGCAATGATGGCAAAGGCTGGTTGCGTGTCGGTCACTCTTGGATTCGAAACTGGCAGTCAGCGGATGCTCGAATTTATTCAAAAGGGCATTGCCGTCGACCAAATGGTCGAGACCTTCTGGCTTCTTATCAAGAACAAGATCCGTGCTTCCCTTTACATCATGCACGGCTTCCCCACGGAGACAGCAGAGGATTTTAAAGCGACCCACGAACTCTTAGCGAGGCTGGACAACCCTTACTACTTGTATAACCGTTTTCGTCCACTACCTGGAACGAAACTTTTTGACTATTGCATCGAGCACGGGATGATAAACCCGCCCAAGACACTTGCCGAGTGGCCTGATTACATGATGCAGTACTCCAATCGTATAAACCTCAGCGATGTACCCGACTCAATGATCAGCGAAGCCATGGCTCATTACCTAAATACTTACGCTTTGAATCGGTTCCGTTTCACCCTTAAACACGATCCCGGCTATTTCAAGATTGTTCTGACCAATCCTCGCAAGTTCTTCAGAGAAGTTCTTAGTCTAGTCAAGAACCAGATCTATGTCGTCAAATCCAAGAAACATCTATCCGGTTTTGCTATTAGCTTGAAAGAAGCTCATGCCAAGCTTGTGTCAAAGCCAGGCTGAAGAACCTGAAAACATGGAATTGGAGAATGTATGAACAATTGACCTCCGCGAAAGTCCAGGGGGCATGGAAACGACCGGGTCCAGAAAAAATACAAAAACAAAGGAGAATTCTATGTCGCTTTTCCATTCAACGCTTTCAAGAAGAGACTTCATGAAGAGCCTAGGTTTGGTCGGCGTCGGCGTCGGCGCACTGACTTCCCAGATCTTTCATGACCTTGATGAGCTGGCATCCAGTGACATGGCTAACCCTAAAAGGCCTTGGTTCATCAGAGAGAGGGAGCTCGAAAATCCCACTATGGAACTAGATTGGAGCCAGATAAAGAGATTCACTTCAACAAATAGCGCTCTTTCGAATAATGCTTTGTATGATACCAACTATCCAAATGTCCTAACAGGCGCGGTTGAAAATCGAAAAAAATGGATCCTCGACAATAGTCCCGGTTGCACGCTAAAGGATAATGCACTGAATAATTCTGTTGGTCTTCCAACTGGTTCTACAGCTCCCTGGGTACCAACGGCCACAACTCCTGAAAAATTAGGAGTTCCGAAATACCAAGGTACACCAGAGGAAAACGCTCGAATACTCCGGTCTGCTCTTCGCTTCTTCGGTGCAGCATTGATTGGGTACGTGCCACTGACCGCAAACACAAAAAATCTTGTCTATAGTAATGGTTATACTTTTGAAGATACCGCAAACGGTTATTTAGATACAAACAAGGGCAAGGTCATTCCAAATTCGGGAATGACTGTAATTCCAGTAAGTTCATTGACTCCAGTTACTTCTCTCATGACGGCTCCAAGCATTTTGGGCCACGCCGGTAACAATTTACAAAACAGGCTCAGAGATCAGGCAACCAGTTCCGGCTCCCGGTTCTTGGCGGCATTAGGATACGATGGTTTAAACGGTGGAATCGGTCCAGCACCTGGATTTAGCTGTCTCGCCGGTGGTGGTGAGATTGCACGGACCGGAGGTGGACTTATCTCGGCAAGCTACGGCATCGGATTAGGCACGAGTGCCATAACTACTAATCTTCCGTTAGCACCCACCCATCCAATCGACGCTGGTATCGCGAAGTTTTGCTGCAGTTGTGCGAATTGCGCCCAAGTCTGTCCCAGTTCTTCTATTCCCACCGACCATGAACCTACTTGGGAGTTACCAGACTATGTTTACAGTAAAATTCCAGGCAATTCAGCCCAATTTTCCATCCCAGGGAAAAAGGCGTTCTGGTTCAATGCGTCAACCTGTACTAGTTACAGCATGTCGATTTCACGATGCCTCTCATGTGTATCGAGTTGTGTCTTCACAAAAATGAATAGTTCGAATATTCATGAGACGATTAAATCCATTATTGCCAACACTCCTATGCTTGATGGATTTTTCGCCAATATGGATCAAATGTTCGGTTACGGTAATCAGGAGTTTAAAGCTGGTATCGGCCCGCCGACCGGCACATTTAACGCGACTGGTGTTGATTGGTGGAAATGGGAATTGGCACCAAATGGGGCAGAGCAACGGTTCTTCTCAAATATGTCACAGTAATTTGTTAATGTTCACACTCTGAGCAAAGGGAGGTGCAGGAAGCGAATTAATTGAAATTGACCTCGGGAAAAGTCCGGATAGCACCAGGAAAGACCAGGTCCAGAGAAAAATACTAAGAACAAAGGAGAATTTATGTCACTTTTCCATTCAACGCTTTCAAGGAGAGACTTCATGAAGAGTCTAGGCTTTGCCGGAGCCGGCATTGGGGCAGCAGCTTTGACCGCACCAGCATTTCATGACTTGGACGAAATGATGGCCGCCGGGGATACATCTAACCCTCGAAGGCCTTGGTGGGTTAAAGAACGGGACTATGAAAATCCAACGGTCGAAATAGACTGGGGTCTCGTAAAACGCTTTGATTCGACCAAACACACCCTAGCCAACAACGCCATCTATGATCAAAATTGGCCTAAGGTCGTCACCGACACTGCCGCTTTTGAGAAAAAGTGGAAGACCGAAAAGAAACCCGGCTTCTCGATACAAGATTACGCGTTCTTAAGAACGGTGGGTAATCCTCCCGGTTCAACAAATCCGTGGGTTCCCGCTGCAACGTCATTCACCTCACCCGAAGCGGCTGGTGTACCGAAGTACGAAGGTACACCTGAGGAAAATTCTCAGTTGTTACGAACGGCGCTTAAGGCGTTTGGAGCTTTTAGTATGTCCTACGTGCCGGTATCCCAGAACACCTTAAAACTTGTGTATTCGAACGGGTATACGATCGAAGACACTAAAGTCGGTTATAATGACGCGAAGAAGGGCAAGGTTCTCCCGAGCTCTGGAATCACCCACATTCCGATTATGTATCCGGAAATGCTAGCTGAGTTCCAGGTTGCACCCAGCGCTTCGACACGGGCTATTCATAGCAAAGGAAACCAGGTTACCGGTGTCGTCGTCAGTTCCGGTCAGCGGTTTCTGGCTACCCTCGGCTGGCAAGGTCTCAGCGGCTCAGTCGGTCCAACCCCAGCTTTCTTCGCCTTGGGCGGTGGCAGCGAGCAGGGACGTATCGGTGGTCAATCAATCAGCCCGACCTATGGAATGACCCAAACCCATAACATGTTGTCGACCGACCTACCATTGGTCCCGACCAAGCCGATCGACGCAGGTATCTGGAAGTTCTGCCATACCTGCGGCAACTGCGCCAAAGTATGTCCCAGCGACTCTATCAATACCGACCAAGAACCCAGTTGGGAAGTCCCTTCGTTTGCCAACAGCTTTGCCGAAGCGGGGATTGCCTTCTCTATCCCGGGCAAGAAGGTGTTCTGGAATAACATGTCGACATGCGATACTCATTGTAACCTTTGCGCGGGTGGTTGCAACATATGTATGGCAAACTGCGTGTTTTCGCATCTTGAGATTGGCAGTGTCCATGAGATCGTTAAAGCCACTTTGGGTACCACCCCAGTCTTTAATACATTCTTCAAGGACATGGATCAGATCATGGGTTATGGACTTCAGCAGTTTGGTCCTGGTATAAGCCCGCCGTTGAATGGTACGTTCAATCCCAAATCCGCTGAATTCTGGCAAAAAGAGACTTTACCCTTCATGTGGGATGGTAGAGCGACTCAGAAACACGCACAGTAATCGTCCCTTATGGCATAACCCAAATCCATCATGGAACGCGAGGGGAGTTCAACACCGAACTCCCCTCGCGTTCAACTCTATGATGTTCTTGGAGGTTGAAACATGAATAGAACTGGTCATGTTACACTTATCATCGTATGGTGTATTACCTTAATTGCGTGTTCACCGGTGATTTCAGACTCGCCAAATGCCGATAATAACCACATACTTCCGACAACATCTTCAGTTGAAGATCGTCATGATGATACTGTGACACCTGTAGCTACAACCTTTACATTAACGTTGTTTGTATCTGGTGAGGGTCAAGTTATACCTGCAAAGGGCACATACAGGTATGTCTCGGGTACTGTCGTCGATCTTACGGCAGTTGCGATTGAAGGTTGGGTTTTCAATATCTGGATCGGAAATGTCGATAACACCATGGATAATCCTACGACCGTAACAATGAATTGCAACCAAACAGTAATGGCATATTTCTCAGATGCGAACGATTAGGTATATATTTTATAAAATGGATCTTTAGGGATTGGTATTGGGTTACAATGAAAGTTCTTCTCCTGTTTCCCCCACATTTCACGCCTTTTCGGCCATATTTGGCTGGACCGTCGCTCTGTGCATACCTAGAGGAAAAAGGGATTGATGTGATCCAGAAAGATTTCAACATTGAAGCCTACGACATAATGCTCTCGGAAAAATACCTCAATGACCTGACCAGAACGCTCGCACAAAAATTCGCGCTGCTCGAAAAGAAGAGCAGACTCGAGCCTGGTACTGAACAGCGCTTATACAATAATATTTACATGGCCAAGTCGGTGGTCGGAACGTTGGTTACAAAAGTTGAAGCAGCGAAGAGAAAAATAAGGAACGGTGAGACGTTTTACAGTCCAATCGAATTGTCACATGCCAGGGAAACGCTGAATCAAACTTTTTCGGTTATCTCTGCGGCTTACGCTCCTACGAGTTTGAGCTTTGCTCCGCTGGAAATGCCTTCTTTCACCGGGTCTTTCGAGTCTCTCGTTAGCGCTACGAGGAACCATGCAGAAAATCCGTTTATCCAGCTTTATCGAGATAACCTTATCCCATCCATTAAAGAAGAGAAACCGGACGTCATTGGAATCACTATTGCTGCTGAAAGCCAGTTAATTCCAGCCTTGACCTTATCGCGGATTCTCAAATCCAGCTTTGATAAAGCGCATGTCTGTATCGGCGGGCACGTGGTCACGGTCTTAGCGGATGCGATTACCAAACATGAGCAGTTCTTCAAAGAATTTTTTGACAGCGCAATACTTCACGAAGGGGAACTGCCGCTCCTAAAACTAGTGGAAGCCCTTAAACAACAAACGACGCTCGAGGACGTACCCAACCTCATCTACTATGACGGTGATGGTATCCACACCACTAACATTACGCCTCCCCTGGACATTAACTCATTGCCAACGCCATGTTTTGACGGTCTGAACCTAGAGCGATATTTCGGTCCTGAACCCGTTTTACCGTTACTCTCTTCGAGGGGTTGTTATTGGAATAATTGCGCATTCTGCGGTCATACTCTGGGATGGGGTGGACCTTACCAACCTAGAGATGTATTGAAAGTGATAGGTGATATTGAGTCTTTAGCTCATAAACATGGGATACGCCATTTTGCTTTTTGCGATGAGGGAATTTCACCGGAAGTGCTGTCTAAGCTCTCAGATGAAATTGTGATGCGGGGTTTATCGATCAACTGCTCAACAAATATCAGACTGGAAAAGCAATTTACACCGACATTGTGTCGCAAAATGGCTAGAGCCGGCTTCCGCTTTTTATCGATGGGGTTCGAATCTTGCTGTGATCGTGTGCTACGGCTCATGGTTAAAGGTACTACGAAGAGCATTGCTGCCGAGGTCTGTCGCAACGTTTATGAGTCTGGTATTTGGAATCATGTCTACTTTATGGTGGGATTTCCAGGAGAAACTTTAGGTGAGGCAAAAGAAACAGTCGATTTTCTAATGTCTAGTCAAAATATAATAAGAACGTTTTTCGTCGAATACTTCAACCTTGGGAAAGGGTCGGGTATTTATCGAGATCCCGAAAAATATGGTGTCATAAAAATTAATGATGGGCCAGAAACGGAATTCCACCTAAGCGTCTTATATTCTGTCGAGTCAGGAATATCTGAAATTCAAGCTCGCGAGCTGGCAAGGCATTGCATGCAAAAAATCGCTACGCATTATAAGAGTGCTGATCTACTCGAACTAATTGGGTATCGTTATGACAAAGATTTTATGCTACCCCTTTATCTCGCTCACTTCGAGCAAAGTGACCCGCTATTAACGCACACTATATGCTCACATAATCGAAAAGCCAGTAAGCGGGTCGCCTTTGCACTGACTCTCAATTTCATTCCACGATTAAAACCGAATGTCACAATTGAGCGAATCAATTTCAATTTATCTTCCATTAGAGCAAATATCATCCGCAATGAAGCTAGTGTTGCACTAGCCCACCCCTCAATAACTATTGTTGAACCCGAATCATTAAACGCGCTTTCAATTCCCGATCAAGGACTTGAGATACTTGCTTTGTGTGATGGTAGTAATACCGTGTGGGAGATCATAAACCGACTTTCGAGAAAGTACAGGGCAAGCCCGGAGATGATTGTTGATGACTTTACCAAGTTTGTAGATGCAATGGTCCAAGAAGGCATCGTGGAAAACACCGCGGTCGATTATCAGAGCGCCACGTAAGGTTACACTCCGATACCCAACAAGTCGAGTGTATAGATCCAGACCATACCACCTCCTAATAGCACAAAATACCGGTTGGGTTTCCTTTTACGTTTGTCGGGCGTATAATTACTATTCGTAACAGCAAGTCTGGAGTTCATACACAGGTGTACATCGGGAATGTCGGTGGGTATTAGGCATGCGGTCATTATTCAGGTTGTTGCTCTCAGGTGTACTGGTGATTGGCTTAACTACTGTCACCCTGGAAACATCTACGAAAGCCCAATCGGATAACCTCTATTTTACACAACTATCGGTAGACGAAGGCTTACCGCATAACCTCGTTTACTCAATTATCCAAGACGGCTATGGTTTCTTGTGGTTTGGCACATACGGAGGCTTGTCCAGGTATGATGGAATCAAATTCCGTACCTATGACTTTAACCCCGTAGATGAGTCTTCTCTATCGAGCAATTCGGTATATGTGCTTTTTCTCGACTCCACCGGCCGAATATGGGTAGGCACCGATGGCGGTGGTTTGAATTTGTTTGATCCAGAGACTGATGGTTTCAAGCGGTTTCAGTTTAGCCCAGACAGTACAAGTATCAGCAATAATCAAATAAGGGCTATTGCTGAGGACAAGAATGGTAATATATGGATTGGAACCGCGGAAGGCCTAAATCGCTTAGATCCAACTGCTGGCGCCTTTCAACGATATTACTCTACTGATGACCCTGAGACTGTTAGCAGTAATAACATTTTTAGTCTTTTAGTCGATAGCGACCAGAATTTATGGGTAGGAACCTCAAATGGCTTAAACCGGTATTTGCCTGACTCAGACTCATTTGTTCGGTTTGCCCATGACTCCCAACAAGTTGATAGCATCAGTGACGGTCCTGTTGTCTCATTATACGAAGATGATTCGGGGAGGTTTTGGATTGGCTCATTTATCGGAGGGCTTGATTTATATATTCCAGAAACGAATGCGTTTAAGCATTTCCGGTTCGATCCGATCGATAATAGCTTAAGCGACAATACCGTGTACGCCATCTGTCAAGATGAACTTGGCATGATTTGGATCGGAACAGCGAACGGATTGAATCGTCTAGATCCAACTACAGAACAATTTACCACGTATAAAAATAAACCCGGCGACGCTGCAAGTCTGAGTAACAACAGAATAAGGGCTATTTGCCAGGATAATAGTGGAATTCTTTGGGTTGGTACGTATGGTGGTGGTGTTTGTAAACTCGATCTGAAAAGAAATGCTTTTACTCTTTTCTACAATGTAGCAGGTGATGTGGATAGCCTCAACAACAATCTGGTTTTTGCATTGCTGGAAGACGGACCTGGGTCTGTCTGGGTTGGAACCGATGGCGGAGGCTTAAATCTGCTGTCATCTGAGAACACCTTCAAACAATACCTCTTTAAGGCTGAAAACTTGTTTCAAACAAATATTAACTCTATAAGAGCTCTACACCAAAGTTCTTCGGGTATCCTATGGATAGGTACGTTAGCTGGACTAGTAAAATTCAATCCGACTACTGAGTGCTATAAACACTATCCAATAGGCGGTTCACTAGGGAATTCAATACGAACAATCCTCGAAGACAGTTCGGGGAAGATTTGGTTGGGAACATTCACCGGGGGGCTAGCCCTGTTCGATCCTGTCAAAGAAGGTTTTACCTTTTATACTCACAAGCCTGAAAACGCAAGTAGTATCAGTAATAATACTGTGTACTCAATCGTCGAAGGTGACAATGGTACGTTGTGGGTAGCTACGGGAGACGGATTAAACAGATTCGATCCCGAATCAGGCATTTTTTACAACTACAAGTACCAAAAGGACCTTCCAAACGGTCTTGCCAATAATCAAATATTCGATTTATATAAATCTAGCGATGGTTACCTATACTTGGCGACTAACGGCGGCGGTTTATCGAAATTCGATCTCGCTACTCAACGCTTTGAGACATACACGATGGATGATGGCCTCGCGAGCAATATCGTTTATAGTGTCATTGGAGATGATCGCGGGAATTTATGGTTGGCAACGAATCGTGGTTTAACACGAAGCACAACTGAGGAACATACGTTTATTAATTTTACTCCCTATGCTGGCTTAAAGGAGAGCATATTCAATTGGGGCGCGTGCACCAAAGACAGCGAAGGAAAAATCTATTTCGGGGGGGACTACGGATTCGTTATCGTCGAACCCGACTTACTCGAAACGAACGGTCACATCCCTCCTGTTCATATTACTGATCTTTTTGTTAATGACATTGCACGACATTTTCCCGAATTAGTGGCCGATTATTCAATATTGGAATTGAAATACACAGAAAACTCCATTTCAATTGGCTTCACAGCGCTTGATTACACTGATCCTACGAAAAATAGCTACCGATATATGCTTGAAGGCTTTGATAAGACCTGGCATTTTACAGACTATAGCCAGCCATTTGCCACTTATACTAACCTAGATCCCGGTACATACGTATTTAAAGTTTGGGGGTCGAACAACGATGGAATATGGACCGAAATCAGCACTGACTTGACCATCACAATTGCCTATCCATTTTGGCAGACGTGGTGGTTTTCATTAATGGCAGGTTTTATTGTTTTGAGCATCGTCTACTCTGGTTACCGACTGAGGGTGAAAGCTCTTTCCGATCAACGTAACCGCTTGGAAGCCAAAGTTATAGAACGCACACACGAACTCGAAAAACAATACAAAAAAGAAAAGGCGCTCCACGAAGAGCTTGAACGAGAAGTAAAACGGCGAATTCAATTTACCCGCGCTTTGGTACATGAACTTAAAACCCCCTTGACTCCAATGGTCTCTGCAAGTGATGCCTTGGCGAATGGACTGCAGATACCACTATGGCATAACTTGGCAGAGCAGCTTAGACAAGGAGCAGTCAGCCTCAACCACAGAATCGATGAACTACTCGATCTAGCGAAGGGAGAAATTGGGATTCTCACCATTAAAGCGGAGCCTACTGACATAAAAGAGTTGCTTGAAGACATTACAGCTTTTGTTTCCATTCAAGCGCAAAAACAGCACCATACGCTGTCACTTGAATTGACCGAACCCATCCCGCAAGTTTCGTTAGATCGAGAACGTATCTGGCAGGTGATCTTGAATCTGTTAAATAACGCATTCAAATTTACACCAGATGGGGGAAAGATTTGCCTTCATGCGGAAGTAAAGGGAGAGATGCTCGTTGTCTCTGTGCATGATAACGGGGCAGGCTTTACATTGGAACAACAGAGAAGGTTATTTGAACCATATCACCAGAATGCCTACGATCGGGAAAGACTGAGCGGTCTTGGAATAGGACTTGCCTTATCGAAGATCCTTGTTGAACTACATGGTGGGACCATCGAGGTACGGAGTATTCGGAACAAAGGTAGCCATGTTTGGTTTAATGTCCCGATTAACGGGT
This sequence comes from Dehalogenimonas sp. THU2, assembly GCF_039749495.1. NCBI lineage: Bacteria > Bacillati > Chloroflexota > Dehalococcoidia > Dehalococcoidales > Dehalococcoidaceae > Dehalogenimonas > Dehalogenimonas sp. THU2. The sequence goes on from NZ_JBDLLU010000008.1 coordinate 73,951, forward strand.
AAAAAATGGGGGGACAACGATGAAGATTCTTATCATTGAAGATGATCAGGCAATCATTGACAATGTGACATTGATCCTACAAATGGGCTGGCCGACTATCGAGATCATACCGGCTCGCCTAGCCGGCCGTGGGCTGCAGCTCATTGAAAGCAAGAAACCAGATTTGGTGATCCTGGATCTCGGGCTACCTGATATGAGTGGTTTTGATACACTAAAACAAATTCGATTATTTTCTCGAATACCGGTATTAGTACTCACAGTTCGCGGGGATGAAAAGGACATTGTTCAAGGATTAGCTTTAGGAGCTGATGATTATATTGTCAAACCATTCAAACAGATGGAACTATTAGCACGAGTGAAAGCTTTACTCAGGCGAACTTCAACGCCCGAGGAAGATATAGGAATTAAAGCCGGTTGTTTGAGATTTGGCCGTTCGATTACAGAATTGCTTTATAGTGGCCAAAAGTTGCAATTGACAGTAACTGAAGGAAAGATAATTCATCACTTGATGCGGATAACTGGGCAGGTAGTAACATATAAATCGCTCGCCGAAACTCTTTGGGGCGAAGAATATCCGGGCGCCCGGCAAAGTCTAAAGGTATACGTAAATCACCTAAGAAAAAAACTCGATTCGATCGGTGCTTCCCAAGCGGTAATACAAAATGAAGCTGGCATAGGTTATATCCTTATCACTGATTCGCCTTCTGCATACTAATCAGACTTCAGTACTTCTTTCCCAACCTCAACCGATTTGAGGTTCTATTAACTGAATACCCTTCAGCTGCTGGCCGGGCGAAAGAGACAACTTAGGCGGTCTGGCAGTCTGGTGAAGGGCTGTCCCCTTTTTCCTAACACCCACAGGTTGGGTGTTTTACTCCTCACCCCCTTCCATTCGCCGTCACTCACTATCGAATTACAACCCGTCCATTACCACATCATTACTTTATATTACCGATTAGTTCCTGGCCATCGATTATGCTTATTGCCAGACGTCATATTGCTTCAACTAAATGCAAGTGCGACTTTAGTTCCCTGTATCGAAACGGTTGCGGGCATCAGGCATCAAGCTCGCGGCTAGAGGAGGCGCAATGATTGTTGAAATGGTACTGGCCTGTTTCATGATCGGTGTTTCAATGGTGGCCGCCGGCCGCATCCGCACCGAATCTACCCGCCGCGACAACTAACAGAATTTTAGAGTGCGAGGAATAAGATGATGATGATTATGGAGAAGGCGGTCGTCAAGGTTAAAACCAGCGGCGCCGAGGCCCTGCTTGAGCCGCCGAAGATGAATTCGGTCACCCTAGAATACTACCTCCGGGGCCTTCATTATCCCGCTGGAAAAGCTGAAATCATCGCCCATGCTGAATCCAGCGGCGCGCCGGGCAATGTCATGGCTTTCTTCGTCAACCGCCTGCCGTCGCGGCAATTCCAGTCGGCATCGGACATCAGCTTCACCGTCTTCGTCAGTTCTTACATGTTCGGCCAGGACTAGCTAACCTTAACAACTTAATCGTCGTTCTCGGGCAAGCCTCACGGTGGGGGAAACCAGGGTGCCGGGCTGTTGCGACCAGTCTGGCTTAATAAGCTGTGAAACCCCTCCCGTGGGCTCCCTGGGTGTAATCGGGGTTCACCGCGGGGCTTGCCCACCCTTTAAAACGCCTTTCCTTCATAGGAGAGAAAATGGTCATCGATATAATCAAAGAAACCAGGCCGGCGCTCACTCCCAACGCCCTCAGGGTGCTGGAGAAGCGCTACCTCCGTCGCAACCGCCGGGGCGAGCTTATAGAGACGCCGGAAGAGATGTTCCGCCGCGTCGCTCAGGCCGTAGCCTCAGCCGAACTCATCTATGATCCTCTGGCCGATACCGACATCATGGCCGGCGAGTTCTACCGGCTGATGACCTCGCTTGAATTCCTGCCCAACTCACCCACCCTCCTTAACGCCGGCACCGCAGTGGGGCAATTATCATCCTGTTTCGTCCTGCCGGTGCCCGATTCCATCGAAGAGACCTTCGACGCGGTGAAGTACACCGCTCTGATCCACAAGAGTGGCGGCGGCATCGGCTTCGATGTCTCCAGGGTCCGGCCCAGGGGGGCAGCGGTAGGCGAACACCTGGATGCCGCCGGCGGCCCGGTGGCTCTTGTCCACGTCATCGCCGGCGCGGCCGATTACATCCGCCAGGGCGGCATACGGCGCGGCTGCAACTCGGTGGTCATGAGCGTCACTCACCCGGATATCCTTCATTTCATTAAAGCCAAGTCCGATCCCAACGTCCTGACCAATTTCTACAACTCCGTCTCGGTCACTGATGACTTCATGACCCGGGTCAGGAATGGAGAGGATTACTTCCTTATCGATCCCAACACCGGGGAGGAAACCGGACGCCTTAACGCCCGGTCGGTATTTGCCCGCATCATCGACCAAGCCTGGCGCACCGGTGATCCGGGGCTGGTCTTCACCGACCGGGTCAACCGCGACAATCCCACCCCCGCCCTCGGCCGGATGGAGACGGTCACCGGCTGCGGCGAGCAGGCACTCCTGCCCTACGAGTCCTGCAACCTCGGCTCCATCAACCTGGTCCGCATGCTCCGACGGGACAGCGGGACGCTCTCTATTGACTACGACCGGCTGGCGCGGGTGGTCAAAACCGCCGTCAGGTTCCTCGACAACGTCATCGACATCAATAAGTTCCCGGTGCCGGCCGTCGAGGCGGCCACCAGGCGCACCAGGAAAATCGGCCTCGGGGTCATGGGCTTTGCCGACATGCTCATCCGCCTGGGCATCCCCTACAACTCCACCCGGGCTATCACCGTGGCCGAGGAAGTCATGGAGTTTATCAACGATAAAGCCCATGAAGCCTCCCGCGAACTGGCTCTGACTCGAGGCGTCTTTCCCGCCTGGAGTGGCAGCGTCTATGAGCAGCGCGGCCTTCTCATGCGCAACGCCTGCTGCACCACCATCGCCCCCACCGGCACGCTCTCTATCATCGCCGGGGTGTCCTCAGGCATCGAACCGATTTTCGCCACCGTGTTTATCAGGAACATCCTCGATGGCGAGAACCTGCTTGAGGTCAATCCCTACTTCGAGGAAGTCGCCAGAGAGAGGGGCTTCTTCACCCCGGAGCTCATCGAGCAGCTGGTCACCTCCAACCACCTCCAGGATAGAAAAGATGTCCCTGAGGATGTCCGGAAGGTCTTCGTCACCGCCCACCGGGTATCGCCGCAGTGGCACGTGCGCATCCAGGCCGCATTCCAGAGACATACCGACAATGCCGTTAGTAAGACGGTCAACTTCCCGCATCAGGCCTCCCGGAGCGATATCGCTAGCGTCTTCATGATGGCGTGGGATTGGGGCTTGAAAGGCATGACTGTCTATAGGGACCGGAGCCGCCAGTCACAGCCGCTGTGTACAAGCGAGACAGGATTGGACCTGGTCAAAGCATTATTTCAAAGCCCGTAAGGAGAAATGCAAATGACGATTACCTTGGACCGCACCCAGGCAAAAGAGACCGCCACGCCCCCCGGATTTCACCGTTGTCTGGATATGTCCGTCGCCGAGTTGGGAACCTGCCTTGACGGCATTTCCTATCCGGCCACCAAGCATGATCTGTTGAGCCAGGCCCGCCGCAACGGCGCCAAACCGGACGTCCTGACTTTCCTGCACCTGTTGCCTGAAAGTAAATACCACCAGTTCTACGACATCGCCTTCATGGCCTGGTCGTTTTTGCTGGTTTAAATAGGTCTCTCCAGTGTAGGAATTTAGCGCCCACGGACATGGGACCGGTAGTATTAAAAATGAAAGAAGGAGGGTAAACACAATGTCCAAGTTCCATTCCACGGTTAGCAGAAGAGATTTTATGAAAAGTCTGGGTCTGGTCGGCGCCGGGATTGCATCGTCAACCGCTATTACCCCGAAAGTATTTGATCTGGATGAACTAGCTGCGTCTGGGGAAATAAGAAAATACCCCTGGTTTGTCAAAGAAATCGGGTTTAAAAACCCTACGGTCGAAGTCGACTGGAAACTCCTTAAATCGTATGACAGTAACAACGTCTATAAATTTACCACCGAAGAAACTGAACAGATGGTTCAGAACCAATTGAATACCATGAAAAAAGGGGTAGCGAATAATACACCGGGAATGACTTTGCGCGATTTCGCGGTTCTCGAAGGGTTGAGGACAACGATGCTCTCGGTCCCGTTAACTCGTGATGAACCGAGCTTCAATTATACAACCACGGCGCCCTCAAAACCTGCCGGATACACGAGAAAAGATTTGGGCTGGCCCAAGTGGGAGCTTAACCCGGAAGAAAATCTTCGAACATTAGCGTCCGCAATCCATTTATTCGGTGGCCGTGATATCAGCGCGATAGAAGTTGATGAGGATGTAAAAAAGATATTCTTTTCAAACGCTTCCAATAAAGCTATTCGTTTCGAAGATATCGATGCTCCGATAGAGACGGCGTCATCCATATCCATTCCCAATAAATGCAAATGGATGGTGGTGTTTACGATTCCCCAATCAAGACTTTCAGGATTTTCTCATGTGACAACGGGTAAATATGGCGTCTATGGCGGATATTCGGATGCGGCGGTAATGATGACCCGTATTCAGGGATTCATCAGGGCAATGGGTTGGCTCGCAGTCAATAAAGGAGGAGGGACAGGCAGCCAAATAGCTTCAAACACCGGTTTCGGTGTTGTCGCTGGAAATGGCGAACTCGGCCGATGTGACTATGTCCTGTCGCCGAAATACGGGGCACTTATCCGTCTCACTGAGTTTTTCCTTACCGATATGCCGTTGAGTCCCACGCCTCCCATTGATGCCGGGATGTGGCGATTCTGTCAGACGTGTAAGAAATGCGGCTCCATGTGCCCTTCTTCCGCGATCAGTCTCGAAAATGAACCGACATGGGAACCATCAGGACCATGGAACGGAACTGGCAGGAAATGCTATCCAATCAACTATAAACTGTGTTTGCCGTGGCGGGGTATGCCAGGACACGGCGCTGAGGCAGGAACCGGTGGCTGCAGTCAATGTCAAGTTGCCTGCGTCTTTACCAAACTGAACGACTCATCGATCCATGATGTCATCAAAGGCACCGTAGCCACGACTGGGATTTTTGATAGCTTTTTCCGCACCATGGACGATGCATTTGGTTACGGGAAAGGCTTCACCTCGCCGATTAATGAAATCTTCTTCAGCCCGGAACAGTGGTGGAACCGTGACCTGGATAAATTCCCCTTCAAGGGACGGGTCGTAGGCGACGGGTGGGAATAAACTTCTAGTTCATGCTTTACCAATTGAAAAAGCGATGAAGAAACAGAGATTAGAAGGGAGGCTATTAAAACGTATTACGCCAAAAACATTTAGCACTATGGTTAGTTTTATTCTCTTACCATAAACATCGTTGACAATAATACCGGTAATAGAAAGGGAGACCTATGTTTCATTCAACGTTAAGCCGCAGAGATTTTATGAAAGCCCTGGGAGTATCCAGTGCAGGCGTAGGAGTCAGTTCATTAACCCCGATTTTCCAAGATTTAGACGAGGCAATGGCTGCTCCTTCCGCAAGTCTTAAAAGACCATGGTGGGTTAAAGAACGAGAAATTGGTAATCCAACGGTTGAAGTCGATTGGTCTTTAATCAATCGCCATGATAACACCAAAGCGCTCGTGGGTGGAGGATTTGGTCCTATTGTTGGCGCTGAATTGCAGGCAAAATTAAAGGCTGAAACCAATGCATTGCAGTTATCTGACGTCAAGAATAACACGCCTGGGGCAACCCATAAGGATTGGGCATTGTACTCGGCATGCGGTTCATTTGTTGATCAATCAGTGATGAACTATGTTCAGGCAACTGCAAATTGGCAGCCTGGCACGGCTCCCCAAGTTTTCACCTGGACCGCTCCGCCTACCCCCGAATATTTCGGGACCACGCAATTCAAAGGTACGCCCGAGGAAAATTCCAAAATGCTCAGGGCTGCCATGCGTTTTATGGGAGCTTCACAGGTAATGTTTGGGGAACTTGCTGAACACGAAAGAAAGTTGATATTCACCAAACATAACCGCACGAAAAAAGAAATCGTCTTTGAGAACGTTGAAAAGGGATACGAGACAGATAAAAAACACGTCGTGCCTGATAAACCTCTTTGGATCGTGTCAGTAGCCATACAGATGTCTAAGGAGCTTTTCCGCCAAGGCAGAAGCCCCCTCCGCACAGCAGCAAACGGAAGTCGGTATTACCAGTGGAAAGGTGTTCAGGCTAGAACGCAGGCATTTTTGAATGTCTTGGGATATCAGGGCATAGGATATCCAGAGTTTAGCACTGGAGTGATGCCATCCCAGGCGGATGCGATTCTTTGTGGTTTCTCGGAGGGAGCAAGAAACAACAATGTAACAATTAGTCCGGAATTTGGCACGGTTGTCGGATACTTCAGTCTCCTTACAGATCTACCGCTTGCTCCTAACAATCCGATTGACGCCGGCTATTTTAGGTTCTGTCATACTTGCCGGAAATGTGCTAATGAATGCCCGACTCAAGCGATTTCTCATGAGTCCGAACCAAATTGGGATATCCCCAAGTCCTCTTTAGCACCCGATAAACCTCCCACCTGGTCAGTCCCCGGGAAAAAAGTATTCCACACTGATTTACCTTTATGTTTTACTCAATTCGGCCAACACCCGGGGTGTGGTACATGTATGGGAACGTGCACCCATAATGTAAATGGCACGGCAGGTATTCACGAGATCGTTAAGGCGACACTATCGACCACTTCGCTTTTCAATGAATTCTTGTGGAGAGCTGACGATACCTTTGGTTACGGTGTTATTCCAGTGGAAGACAGAGAAAAATGGTGGGATTACGATTTCCCGACTTATGGGTATAGTACCAATTTGATGTCTCACCACGGTGGTTACAACAAATAGTCGTTTATTCAGAGAATCAAATATAATTTTGAGAAAAATGGCTGCCGCCCCAAAGTGCGCGGCAGCCATTTTTCTGAGGTTGATATATAATAGGTTTAGTTTTATCGTTCCAAGGCCGTTCCTTTTCAACGACCTCAAACCGCGATTCGTCACCACGATATAGGATGACGTTACCTAAGTTGCCTTTTTGGGTCTTGTAGATCAGTTCGACGGCGTCCGACCCGAACCACTGCTGGCTGATGACGGTGACCAGAGAATCCGGGATGATACCGCGAATAATAGAGTTCGGCTTCAGTTCTTCCAGCTTGCTCATCTCAATCCTCGACTAGCTTAGTGGAGAACATACACCCGAACCTCCAGGTAAATCAGAGAGCTGATGTCATTTGGTTGCCTATTATAATCACAAGAATATAAGTTGTATAGAAAAAAAGGGCTGGGAATATTCCCAGCCCCTTTCTGATTCATTCGCCCTGATTCGCTATTTCATCGTAGCCACCATCCCATACGAGGTCAGTCCTTAAACTTGGTTATGGCTAAACAAGCGTAGTGCGACCGGTAGTTGTGGATCGGGCTTTCGCCGAAGCCGTTCCAGAAGTCCAGTAGATAGCGATTGTAATCTTGGTACTCCTGCTCCCGGACACCTAACAGGCAATCCGCGAAAATCCTGATACAGGCATCCTTGGCTCCCCACAAGACGATGACCGATGGCGGGATGGATTCTTCACGTTCCATCCTGAACGATTCCACTCTTAGCCTTGCGAGCTTCAAGTTGATAAACCAGAAGTGGCCACCACCGGCGCTATGAGAGCCGACGAAGATGTCTTTTCCTTCGAGTTCACTGAGAATTTCCATGAGACGAATTGCCGCTATCGGTTGCTTCCGTCGCAACGGCACCTGGGCAGCCCTTTGGCCGAGCCTCACCGTCGTTTTCGGTTCCGGCTCCTTAAGTTTGACGCCTTGGAATAGATCAAGCTGACCTGGCATTTTTTCCTCTCCTTCGGATATTAGGGATGGGGTATCCCTTTGAATCGAGATGATTTATCGATCAAGCTACCAGGACGAGTTGGGCACCGCTTTCGATCCGTTGCAGCTCGTCTGCAACGGCGCCGTTGGGCAATGACTCGCGTACTGCCTTTATCGAGCTTCGTATATAGTCGATGCGTCCGATACTACTCGTGAGGTGAGCAAGGCGCTCATCGATGTACTGCGGGATGTCGGCAATGCCTCTGGCCGCGATAGCCACCAGCCTGGCTTGTTCAAGCGGTTCGGCAGCCTGATCGATGAATTCTTCGACCATGTCCATCGCTTCGCTGACTTTGAGAGCACTCCATTTGATAGGCAAAGTTACACCTCCATTCGGGCATAGTAGCCCTTCTTATTTGCCGGCATTGATGACCCTGTGCCGGCGGACAGGGATCCCCTGGGCTAATATTCGTCTGGGAATAGAATCGTCGTCGCCGACCGGTCGGCCTCGGTGATAATCCAGATATTGGGCAATCCCGCGGCCGTGTACGCTGAAAGTAGCCTGAAACCCTGCTTCAGGCTTAGTTCGTTCTCCCGCTTATCAGCCTCATCGAGGTCGCCCCAATCACGTTTGGCATGGCGGTTCAGGGAGCGTCGCATGAACTCGGCAAACTCTTGATTCTCACCGGCCAGGGCGAAAACTCCCCGGGTGGCCACCACTTGGCCTAATGAGATGGTGGGATTGGTTACAAGTAGTGCATCCATATTGTCATCTCTTTCGTTAACTTTATTTCCTTTTGTGATTGGATTGCCCATTCAATCAAAACGAAAGGGGATGTTCCCGCCGCTTGGGGTAGGAATATCCCCTTACAAAAAGAAAGCACAAAAAGAGGCTGTGACACCTCTTTCTGTGCGGCTGTTTTGCGAGTTCAAGCGTTCAAGTTTCAGACTTGCAGGCTACGGCGACTGGTTCTTTCGCCTTGCTGGGCTTCTTGGCCTTCGGCTTCTCCGCCTTGGTGATGGCCTCGGCTTCGGCGACGGCTTGGGCGACTTCCTCGGCGGGTACTGGCTCGACTGTCGGTTCCGGCGCGACCGCTTCGGCTGTCTCGGCCTTCGACTCGGCAGGTTCGGCGGGCGGGGGTGTTTCGGCTTTCGCGGGTTCGGCGGTCTTGGCCGTGTCCGCCGGCTTTTTCCCTTCCGGCAGAAGCATCGGCATGACCACCAGCTCATAGTCCGGCGTGGTGAAAAGTATCGGCGACCTTGCGTCCTTGACCTTAAGCTCGACCATCCCGCCAGAGGCTCTTAATGCTTCGGCGAGATATCCGCCGTCAAGCCTTACCTTGATAGGTTCGCCGGTGGTGTCGGCGGGTATCTCCGCCGTCCCCTTGTCGTCGGTGCTAGAGACGACCATCTTGCCGTCTCCGATGATAAGGTCTAAGGCGTAGGCTTTGACATTGGCGACGACCCTAAGTGAGCTAACCGCCTTCATCGCTTCGTTGGTATCGAAGCTGGCGCGGGTACTTGCTTCGGCGGGTATCAGCTTCTCATAGTCCGGGAAGCTCCCGCCGCATCCCCGCCACGTGTAGCGGATTAGCTCCGTGTCGAGGACTAGGCTCATGGGGTCTTTGTCGCCGTTCTTTTCCAGCGACAGCCTTACCCGCCGCGCCCGTCGAAGAGCGCCGGTGACGCCTTTAAGGTCATCGCGGCTAATAAGCACCTGTCCCTCATCCCCGTCGAAAGGTAGCTTCATCGCGGCGAGTCGGTAGCCATCGGCACTCACTAAGGTGAGCTTGCCGTCTTTCACCTGAAAGAGAACACATTGGAGAATGGGGCGGGCGGTCTCATCCGAGGTGAAGGGCAGTACCCTTGAAAGGGCGTCCGATAGCTCCGTCGCGCCGAGGTTGGGGCTGACCGAGTTCGAGGGGCTTACCCTGATGTCGCACAGGGTAAGGGGTGTCTTTTCGCCGACCCAGGCCATGTGTTCGAGGTAGCTGGTATTGGCTCCGCAGACCACCTTAAGGCATTTTCCGGCGACCCGCGATACGCTGGCATCGCCGTTAGACGGGACTATCTTGACGATATTCGACCCGCCTAAAGACTTAAGATAGGTGAGAAAGCCTTTCCGCCCGATTGTAAGGTCAAGAAGCATCGCCCTTTCGGCGAGTGTTCTCGATAAGGCGTTGACCAGTACCGCCTTGTGCGCTAAAAAGCCCTGACCTGAACGCTTGCCCTCGATATTCAGTTGTTCGATTGTCCGACCCCCTCTTGCTATCCGATAGGTGGGCAACTCCATCGGCTTCGCCTAGTAGTAAGCTATCGGCTACCCGCAATTCGCTGGCATAGCCGAAGCTCCCACTGTATTAGTTGCGAAATTGGCCTGTTTTGTGACATCCGAAAACAGAGATTGTTGTTCACGGCGCCGGAAACGGCAGAGAGATTGGCGCTCCGTTTCATCTAAAGGCAACCCATCCCGCCGCTTTTCGGCGATGGCGATTAGCCTGTCGGGACATTGGAGTAAGAAGGTGCTGGCATCCAGCCAGGCATCGAGGTCCAACGCCCTGTCATCGGCAATTAGATCGCCGAGTTCGGTAGTGTTGCCTTCATCGTCTATGACCGGCCTGTTGAGACTATCGAGCTTGACCGCTTTGGGACAAGCCGCAAACAGCCAGTCCTCTTTACACTTCCGCCGCTGTGCCTTGCTACAGTCCCCGCAGGTAAGGCCGTTGTCTATCCGGTAACGCTTCCGCCAATACAGGGCTTGGGCGCGGCTGGCGATACGGTACATCGCCGCTTCGGTGAACGGATGGTGGCCGTTATGCCGTTCCACATCGGCAAGGGTGATGATGATGTCGTGAAGAAGGTCATCCCGTTCATCCGGCTTGGCCTTACCGCTGAACTTCGATGCTATGGTATAGAATGTAAGCCAGTTGCCGGAAAGATGATCGTAGCCGTTGCCGAAGATATTGGCTTGCTTTGGCCTTGAGCTTCGATTAGACTTGAAACCACGCAAGGCGCTTGTCTTAGTGGTCCGACAGGTGGCGACCTTTCCGCACCATCGGCAAACGCCTTGCCTTTCTTTTAGCACCCATACCCTATGACACCGGCTACAGAAGCCCCCAGGCCGGTTCTGTTCCCCCGCTACTGTTACGCTTGAACTCACGCTTTCCCCCTTTCGGGCAAGCGTTCAGGTCAAGGCTTTTCGTGTTCAGTTGTTAAGGTGCGTTTTGCGTGTTTTTCCAGCTTCATTGTCAAACAAAAAGTCATTTTGAACACTCCGAAGAACTAGCTGTATTTACGCCCTCTCCACCGTGGACTGTTTGACAAACGGAGAACAAATCACATCCAAGTTTGAATTTTCGCATAGGGACGTCTGCGAGTAAGACAAACATTAACTGGATGAACACTCTCTACTTGGGATCGGAAACATGTATTGCTTCATAAAAGCCCTTCGGTCTACAATGCTAAGGAGTTCTTGCGCTGTATACGGATCAGGCTACATCGGATTAACTTACATACACAGTAGGAGGTCTAAAATGATGGTCTATGATAAGGGCGCAAAGAACCACCCAACTGGTGATGAAATCCTTTCTTTATTGACCAGATTACCCGGCGCAGTCGGAAGTCTTGTTTTTGCGTTTCCAGGCAGTCGGTCAGAAAATGATGCGTGGCTGGATTTGTGGTTTCTCGAACGTAACCGAAAATATTTCAATCAAGCGATCACTGACGAGGATAAATGTCTTATTCACGAGACATTTCCTACCCTGAGTCAAGGTGCACTTGCTGAACCAGTACGCCTAAAATCTATCGAGCCTCACTACTTCAGAGGATTTCGTTCGCTTCAGCAACCGATTGACGTGGATGGAAATCTAGTTGTGTTTGAGGGGCGAAACAGCTCTGGCAAAACAAGCCTTGCAGAGGCGCTCGAGTGGCTATTTACCGGCCAGCTATCAAGACGTGAAAACAAAGAATTGGGTAGTCCGCGAGAATTAGAAAAATGCATTGGGAATGAGTTTCGTCCGGAAAACCATCAGACTTGGGTCAAGGCAACTTTTACTTTCAGGGAGGATGAAAAGACCAGACCACTCACCATGTGTCGGGTTTTAAAGTGCGACTACGGATCTACTTTGGAATCAAAGTGTAACTCCACGCTTTCAATAGATGATGTTGAGCTTTCAAGGGAGGAAGAGTTACAAGAGCTAGATCGGTTATTTGCTTCCGAAACCCCTTTGCTGATGCAACATACGCTACGGGATTTTGTGCAAAATAACCCCCGCGACCGCCGGAAATACTTTGAACGTTTATTAAAACTTGAAGAATTGACTGATCTGATTGGAAAGGCGGTTGTAGGCCCTGTTCGTTTGAAAGAGTTCTTGAGCCCGACGGAGAGTAGGGCCTTAAAAGACTTACATACTCTTGAAGGATTGATAGATAATGACAAGTCAAAAAAGGCTTGTGGTCAGCTATATCAGAGCAAAGAGGGCGATCTCTTAGAGAGAATACGTCAGTCTCTCATGAAAGTCGCACGCCAAGAGGTTATTGGAGTAGTAAGTGAAACCACCGAATTCGACCAGATTTGCACAATCTTTCAACAAGAACAGGAAAAGGCCAAACAGAAATCGTTCCCCCTTCTAGATAAATTGCGTCCGAAAAGGTTGCTCGATACCCATACGAAAATGGATTATACCAAGGAAACAGAAGACATTTGTATTCAAGTTAACAGGGCTTGGAGAGAATTTGAATCAGCAAGTGAAGCCGCTAAGGCAGTAGGTGAGGAGCGTATCGTAATATCACAAGTCTTAGGAATTCTTATGCACAATAAGCTTGTTCGAGACGGATTACCAACACAGAAATGCCCCTTGTGCGAATATAAAAACATTGAGACGCTCACGACAGCGCGAATTTCAGAAATACGGGGTTGGGCGCCAACACAAGAAGCCGAGAAATCCACAAGACAAGCCTTGCAACAAAGTTTCAATCTTCTAGTTCAACTCGCGGGAAAAGTCGTGAAAGAATGGGAAGAATTCATCCCCAAATCTCCTTCCGACGAAGAATGGCAAGATGCCTTACAAGAGACAAATGATGAACTGAAAGTAGCCACCCAAGCATTGCGGAAGATAAGAGATGAAGTAACTATGAGATATGCCACGAATCTGTCATACCTCAAAGACTTAAGTAGAAAGCCGCCCGTGATCCCGGAAAGTCTAAGCAAATGTGAAGAGCATATGGGGCGATTTCTGAAAGCTATTAGAGAATTTGACGATATCGTGGCGATTGTCCACCAATATAGGGATGCCTTCTCCAAAGTCGAAGGTGCCACCAGCGCTGTGGCTAGGGTGGACCCAAAGTATAGAATGCGAGAGGCATGGTTGTTATGCGCACAGAATTGTGTTGCGGTGGCAGAAGACCTCAGGTGGGAATATGCAAAGCGCGCAACGCAGAATGACTTGGAAACCATCCGTGATGCGTTGATCAACTACAGGAAACATTTCCTTGAAGCCAAACGAACATCTTTTAACAACGGAATCGAAGCAGTCTGGCGATCGCTTCGATCTGATAAGTATTCGTCATTTAGCCAGCTCCACATTCCTGAACCTAGAGGAAGGGGCTTTCCCATCGAGATTGAGGTGAAAGCGGTCTTAGATGATGGCGAACAGAAAAAAGAAGTTGACGCACTGAGGGTATTCAGTGAATCTCAGGTCAATGCGCTTGGAATAGCTGCGTTCGTCACAAGGTCTAAAATGCTCGGTCATCGAATGTTAATATTTGATGACCCCGTCCAATCGATGGACGAAGAACACTTCAAGACATTTGCGAAGGAAGTGCTCAATCATGTTCTTGAAGAAGGCTTTCAAGTAATACTGTTAACACATAATGACACATTCTCTCGAGACATCAGTTATTATCATCAAGACCGACCAGAGCCTGAATATGTCACTATGAAAACCGTACTTAATAAACGAAAAGGTTGTATTATCGAGGAAGGCAATAGGCGGGTATTTGAACGTCTTAAACGTGCAGAGGAGAAGATTGACGAAGGACATTTAGAGCCAGCTTGGGCATTAATTCGACGAGCGATTGAGAGATTGTATCTCATCGCTCAGGTTAAGTACGGACCGTCGACGTTCGAACCTGGAACTTGGCAGGACCAGACCGCGGATCATATGTGGAATAATGGTGCCGGTGAGATTATTGAGGGTAGGAAACCGGGATCCGGGAAGGAACTATATGATTTACTCGACAAAACCGTAGCTGGTAGTCACGACAAGTCCCCTCGAGGGGAAACTGATTTGCGAAATGGTATCAAATACTTGAGGGGTATGTTGGGAGAGTTACGCTTAGGGGGTTGATTGATAAAGTTAACCAACGGGTTAGTCACGGCTCTTGTCTACAAGAAGCGACCAGCAGAAAAGAGTGGCCACTTCAGATAACTAGTCCGGCTTTCTAATATGATTAGGCCCAATCTCAGGATAGAGAGTAAACAAAGGATTCGACCAATATTGATCTCCAGCTTCGATTCCTTTCTTGGTGAGGTGGTAATAAGTCCGTTCTGGAGCCGGTGGGAACTTATCTTGCATGCTAGACATCTCATTTTGGCCGGTTACCTCGACCCACCCCAGCCGCTTCAACACCCCGAAATACATCAGGAACGAGTGGTAACGCATATGGGTAAACTTCCGTGACACCTTTTTAAGCTGCTTCTGATAGATCTGTTCAGCGAATTCCTCAGTGACATCCACACCCCGGACCACCTGCTTGCTGATGATCCGTTCAGCACGATCCCGTGCGGTCGCCCTGGCCAGGGCTTCTTTATATTCGTAATTGATGTCAGCCTGGGGTGCGCCGCGCTCCGGATCTATCCGCGGTGCACCTTCCGGCCCGTTTCCTAGAAGAAACTCCCGGATAAACCATCCGCAGCCAAACGGCCGGATAAAACCGCCACTTTTCGGTCTCAGTTCCATCACCATAAACCTGCCTCAGACCACCCCTACCGGCTTTTTCGCCAGGGACTCCATGCCCTCAATGATTCTGGTGGTCACCTGGCGAATCGAGGCCAGGTTTTTCTCTAAGACTTTCTTGTCTTGCGCCCATAGAGCGACATAGGGGAAGGATCTTGTTCCGGTATCAAAACCAAAGTGAGCCCCGACAGCAAAGGCGGCACTTTCGGCAATCGTCTCGGCATCTCTCCTGGGGATGTGGAACACGCCTTCGGAGTAGTAATGCGCCACCTCATGAATCAGCGTCTTCAATTGCTGACCGCGGGATTCCTCCGGCCGGACCCAGATTTCCTTGCCGGAAAAGTAGCCCTTGATCGCTGGATTCTGATCCGGCCGGGAATCAAAACCAACAGACACACCCTGAATCCTGACAAGGTGAAGAATGTTATCGAAGAGCTCCTCATTGGCTTCACCGGTAAGCACCGGTACCTCGAATTCAGGCAGC
>NZ_JBDLLU010000009.1 GCF_039749495.1 Dehalogenimonas sp. THU2
CCACTACCTTCACCGGCAGTTATGCCATCACTCAGGCCGATATTGACGCCGGCTTCGTCTATAACACCGCTACCGTCGATACCGATGAGGATGCTACTGACACCGACGACAACACCGCTAGACTGCCTCAGAATCCGGCTCTGGTCATCGAAAAAGCCACCAATGGTGAAGACGCCGACCTACCGACCGGCCCAGAAATCATCGCCGGTGAAACGGTTACCTGGACTTACGTAGTAACCAACACCGGTAATGTAACGCTTTCAGGCATCGCCGTTACCGATGATAAGGGTGTTATCCCGGTCTACGTCAGTGGTGACGATGGGGATGGTTTGCTGAACGTTGGTGAGTCCTGGACCTATGAAGCCTCAGGTATCGCCGTAGCTGGTCAGTACGCTAACATCGGCACCGCTTCCACCATGTTCAACGATGCTCCTGTCAGTGATACTGATCCGTCCCACTACTACGGCCTACAGCGCTACGATGAGACCGCCTGGGCAGGACCCGGCACAGAAAACAGTTCTGTTGATGGTAATTCATCTACCGCCTGGGGCTGGACCAACGACATCGGAACCGGAGATGGGGAATGGACTTTCGATCTCTGGGCAGCCGCCGGCCAAAACGATACCAGCAAAGGTATTCTGGTTGGTACGGTCACCGTCACCAGAGTCGGCAATACAGTTGAAGTCACCTACGAGATTGACACTTCATTAGATGAAGAATACACCATCATTGAAGCTCATCTGTGGGTTGGCGACACGCCATTGCCGATCACCAAGAAAGGCACTCCTACCTCTTCACCCGGCCAATTCCCATTCAGCCCGTCAATAGAATCTGACGGATTATCGGCGACTTGGTCAGGTACCTTTGACGCGAGTGATGCACTCTACGTGTCAGCGCACGCAGTCATCGAGTGGTACGAGTAAAAACACCCGGAGTACTTAATGTA
Organism: Dehalogenimonas sp. THU2; assembly: GCF_039749495.1. Taxonomy (NCBI): domain Bacteria; kingdom Bacillati; phylum Chloroflexota; class Dehalococcoidia; order Dehalococcoidales; family Dehalococcoidaceae; genus Dehalogenimonas; species Dehalogenimonas sp. THU2. The sequence goes on from NZ_JBDLLU010000009.1 coordinate 947, forward strand.
CTCGTAGGTGTAAACCAGAAGGAGGGCTCTTCCGAGCCCTCCTTCTGGTTTAACCTTTGTTTCGGTTACTTGGTTTTTGGCAGTTTGCCAACTACAGAACTGAATATTATTTCATAAGAAGCCTTCACCAACCCATTAGCATAATCCCACTCATACTTCTCAAGGTTCATCTCATTAATCGTTACTACATAAATTCCGGCAGCAGGTTTAATGATGGTAACAGCCAAGCTACCGACGTTATCCGTAATACCATTATATTGCCAGGTGCTATTGCCCATACTAACGGTGAAGCAAATGACAGCACCCGTGACTGGACCAACTTCATTTATCGCCTTGACGCTGATAACCAGATTTTTACCGTTGACAACAAAGCTGATATCGCTAACCCACATGTTTGTAACAACGGGTACTTCCAGTTCAGGAGCCGGTTCGGGTGGTGGTTCCGGGGTTAGCTCGGGAACTGGCTGTATCGGAGTAAAAGTAAATGAAGTGACAGCTGCAGCCGCATTTATGCGTCCGGCGCCGATTCCGTTGACCCCGATATTGTCGGCTGAGGCCTCAATTATGGCACGTATTTCATCGTTCAAACGCCCGTTGCTATTGCTATCGGCGACACTGGATGCGACTAGCGCAGCTAAACCAGATACGAATGGCGCGGCCATAGACGAACCGCTCTTGTACCCGTAACTGCCGTTAATCAGGGTGGCCATGATGCTGGATCCAGGAGCCGCTATATCTACCCAGTCTCCAAAGTTAGAAAAACCAGATAAACTGTCAGTACTATCAGTAGAAGCCACCGCAAAGGCATTAGCATAATAAGCCGGGTAGACCGGCGTAGAATTACCGTTATTACCGGCCGAGGACACCACGACAACACCATTGTTCCAGGCGTAATTAACAGCATTCTCCAACGTTATTGAGGCTGCACTACCGGAGAGACTCATATTAATCACATCAGCGCCGTTGTCCGCCGCCCAGATGATACCGTTGGCAATAGCCGAATATGAGCCCGTACCGTCATCGCCCAACACTTTAACATTCATCAAAGACGTAGCGTAGCCCAAACCAGCGACACCCAAACCGTTATTCGGAATAGCCGCGGCAATACCAGCCACATGAGTGCCGTGCCCTTTCACGTCATCCGAGGTGGTACTGGTGGAATAATTAATGCTGGCCACAATTTTAGCGGCCAAATCCGGATGATCCAGGTCAATACCGGTGTCCAGTATGGCAATTTTAATTGTATTGGATCCGGTATTTACCGCCCAGGCTTCGGCGGCGTTAATTTTTGCCAATCCCCATTGCTGAGCCGTATAGGTATCATCAGAGACCTCATCTGCTGTCGCCGCAGCATCAAATTCCGCGTAGATAACATTCGGATTGTTTTGATACACTTTAAGCATACCAGCCGCTTTACCGGGGGCGAATGACAACACCTGGATTCTTAGCGCCGGAATCAAATCCTTAACCACGGCATTATTGTTGTGGTTAAGCGCAGCAATTTCAGCAGTCGAAGCACCGGGACGGAAGGCTACCAGAATTGTATCGGCACCTTCACTTACTTCCGGTGGAGCAGCGGATATAATCGCCGCCGGCACCAGCAACACCAATGAAAGCGCAGCCATAAACACTTTTCTTAGAATTTTCATATTGGATTCTCCGGTCGTGCGTGTCAACACGACTTGGATATATTTACTCGATGCAGTCTACAGGTTTATCCCACATCGGGTAATCCCCCATTAGTACCGAAATCACATAATATTTAGTACTACGTTTTATACAAATTCACCGGAGGGTCACAAGATGAGAAGCCCCACGCCCCATGCTATAATATGAGCTTATGTTGAATCAGCTTGAAAATATCGAAAAACACTATCAAGAGATAGAGGAATCAATCGCCGACCCGGCGATCGCCTCGGATATCGCCGCGCTCACCAAGCTGGCTAAAGAGCGGTCTTCCATGGAGGATCTGGTCAACTTGTACCGCAATTACAAGCGTGTCGCCAGGGCCTTTGAGGATACTGAGCATCTGCTGAATACCGAGCGAGACGAGGAGATGCTGGACATGGCGCGGGAGGAATACCGCAGCCTCAAGGAACAGCAGGAATCCCTCTACGAAGAGCTGAAACTGGCTCTCCTGCCCAAGGACCCCAACGCTGACCGCAACATCATCATCGAGATCCGCGCCGGCACCGGCGGTGACGAGGCCAAACTTTTTGCCGCCGATCTCTTCCGCATGTACACCCGTTACGCGGAGATCAAGGGCTGGAAAGTGGACGTCATCGACCTGACGGAATCCGCCGACGGCACCTTCAAGGAAGCGGTGGTTGAGATCGACGGCGAGGATGTCTACAACCGCCTTAAATATGAGAGCGGCGTCCATCGCGTCCAGCGCGTGCCGGTAACCGAGGCCGCCGGCCGCATCCACACCTCCACCGCCACCGTGGCCGTATTGCCGGTGGCCGAGGAGGTGGAAATCGACATCAAACCGGAAGACCTTAGGATAGACATCTATCATTCCGGCGGCGCCGGCGGCCAGAACGTCAACAAGGTGGCTACCGCGGTGCGTATGACCCATTTGGCCAGCGGCATCGTCGTCGCCTGCCAGGAAGAGCGTTCCCAGCTTAAAAACCGGCAGAAGGCCATGGCCCTGTTGCGCTCCCGCCTGCTGGCCATGGAACAAGCCAAGGCGGACAATGAGATGATAGACGCCCGGCGTTCCCAGGTCGGCACCGCGGAACGTTCGGAGAAGATTCGTACCTACAACTTCCCTCAGGACCGCCTGACCGACCACCGCATTGGCTTGTCCGTTCACAACCTGCCCAAGATTCTTGAAGGCAACCTGGACGACATTATCGACGCTCTGGCCACAGATGAACAGGCCCGCCTGCTGCAATCATCCGGCCTATGACCCTCGGCGACATTTTGAGAGAAGCTGGAGCCCGAGTATCCGGTCCGGCCGCCGCCATCGAGGTTGAAGCCCTATTGCGCCACGTCACTGGGCTTTCGCGAGCCGGACTGTATTCCAGGCTCGATCAGATCATCGACACCGCTGCCGCCGAAGAGTACTTCGATCTCATCGAACGGCTGAAAAACGGCGAACCTTTACAATATCTAACCGGTCATATCGAGTTTTACGGCCTTGATTTCACCGTCTCTCCCGACGTGCTCATTCCCCGGCCTGAAACCGAGCTTATGGTCGAAAGAGCCCTCGATATCGCCAAGGGGTACTCAAGCCCGGTCATTGCCGATATCGGCTGCGGATCGGGCGCCGTGGCAGTGACGCTGTCCAAGCACCTGCCGGGATCGACGGTTATCGCCGTCGATATTTCTTCCGGTGTCCTTGATCTCACCCGCCGCAACGCCGCCTTTCATGGGTGTAGCAACATTGAGTTCGTAGAAAGCGACCTGCTGGAATCTCTTGGCGACCGGCGGATCGATATCATCTGCGCTAACCTGCCCTACGTTCCCGCTGTCGAGGCGCAGGGCAACCGCTTCGAGCCGCAACTGGCACTCGACGGCGGCCCCGACGGTCTGGACATCATCCGCCGCCTGGTAAGCCAGGTCGCCGGGCGGCCGAACAAACCCGGCTGGCTGCTGCTTGAATTTGGCACCGGCCAGACAACCGCGGTACAAACGATCATCGACAAGTACTTGCCCGGGAGCCGTACCGTAATCCACCGCGATTTGATACCGCTCGATCGTCTCTCGGTCACCGAACTGATTTGACCGTACCCCCGCCCCGGTGCTAAATTAATCAAGTCGTTGAGCAAGCGTTCAATATCATCGAGGAGACAACCTTGAACATCATAGTTCTCATTAAACAGATCCCCGACCCTGAGATACCGCCGGCCAGTTTCAAGATCGACGCCGCTGCCAATAAGGTGGTGCCGCCATCCGGAGTGGCCCCGGTCATCGACCCTTATTCAGAGCATGCCCTAGAGGCCGCTCTTAAGCTCAAAGACGCCAACCCCGGCAGCACCATCAAGGCAGTAAGCCTGGGCAGCGGTCTCAACAAGGAACTCCTCAAGAAAGCACTGGCCCTCGGCGCCGACGAACTCATCCTCGTCGATGACTCCGTCTTCGAGGGCAGCGACAGTGCCGGCACCGCTCACGCCCTGACCCTGGCCGTGAAGAAGATCGGGCAGTTCGATGTCATCCTTACCGGCCGTCAGGCCGCTGACTGGGACGCCGGCCAGGTCGGCTTGCTGGTCACCGGTGCGCTGGACCTGCCCGTGGTCAGCCGCGCTCGCAAAATCGATTCAGCCGGCGGCAGGCTCCGCATCGAAAGAGTAACCTCCGATGGCTACGAAGTCGTCGAAGCGCCAATCCCGGCGGTCGTCACCGTAGCGAGCGAGATCGGCAAGCTGCGCCTGCCCAACATCAGGGGCGTGCTGGCCGCCAAAAAGAAGGAACCGGCGGTTTGGAAAGCGGCGGATATCGGGACTGAAATCACCTCGACAGGTGAGGCAGGACGCAGGGTGAAACTCCTGAAACTGTATCAACCGCAACGCGAAGCCAAATGTGAGATTATTTCCGGGGATACCCCGGAAGAACAGGGCGTCAACCTCGCCCTAAAATTGCGCGAACTGAAACTGATTTAATATTTCTCAATTTTTTCGAACTAAAGGCTCGCACTGAGCGAAGCGAATGTGAGAGGGTGAAATCCCATGAACCACAACAAAGGTATCTTAATCATCATCGAAGTCAAAGACGGCACACCATCATCATCCGCCGCCGAGCTTATGGGCGCGGCTCAGGCCATCGACACCGGATCGAACGAAGGTATCGACATACTGCTCATCGGCTCCAACGTCCAATCCGCCGCCACAATTCTCGGCAGCCTCGGCGCGACCAAGGTCTTCACCGCCGAGGCCGGCGCCATCATGGACGACACCGCAGCGACCATCGTCACCCGGCTGGCCAGTGATGTAAACCCCAGGTTCATCCTGATGGTGGAGAATGATCTGGGCCGGGACCTGGCGCCTTTGCTCGCCGCCAGACTCCAAACCGCCGCGGTAACCGACATCGTTGCCGTCCGCGCCGATGGTGATGAGATCGTATTCACCCGCCCGGTCTACGGCGGCAACGCCCTGGCTGATTTCATCATCGAGACCGGACCCGGAATCGCAAGCATCCGCCCCAAGGCGTTTTCCCCGGCAACCGTCAATGAAAATCGCCAAGCCGAGATCATCGAACTGCAGCCGGCTGACTCGACGACAGCGATCCGCGTCCTTGAACAGATCAAGATCAAAGAAGAAGGCCCCCGTCTGGAAGATGCCAAGGTGGTCGTCGGCGGCGGCCGGGGATTAGGCGGGCCGGAAGGTTTTACCCAGCTTAAGGAACTGGCCGACCTGCTCGGTGGAGGTGTCGGCGCCTCCCGCCCTCCTTGCGACCAGGGCTGGTGGCCGGAGAGCGGCCAGATCGGCATCACCGGTAAGGTGATCGCCCCTGAACTATATATTGCCGTCGGCATTTCCGGTTCAAGCCAGCACCTGTCCGGTGTTTCCGGCACCAAGACCCTAGTCGCCATCAATAAAGACGCCGAGGCCAACATCTTCAAGGCGGCGGCGTACGGCGTCACCGGCGACTGGAAGAAGGTACTGCCGGCGCTTATAGGCAAGGTAAAGGAGATGACCGGGAAGTGACATCGGTTGACCGGTACTAGTACCCTGTGTTAACATAGCTCTAATTTAATATCTGTCTCCGAAGTCTTGGAACCTAAATCCTTCTCCGAAGGCCATGGTGAAAAGACCGGTGGGTGGGGCAAACCACCCCAAGGGCGATGCTGAAAACGGCGCCGCCTCCCGCGATTTGGAAAGGAGAAAAAGCCATGACTGAGACATTGTCTGGCCGCGCACCTCCTTAAAAAAGAGGTGCTTTTTTATCGGGAAAATATAATGAATAAAGGGTGTGTTATGAAAAAATTCTGGTCAAAACTGGCAGCGGTGATGTTCTCACTGATGCTGATTTCTTTTGCCGCCATCGGTTGCGGCACCGAAACCCCCAACCCCGACCCTACTGCCACGGACGATGAAGGGCTGAGTGTTCTCGACCCGAGCATCAGGTTAAGGGTCTCCACCACCACCAGTCTGTATGATACTGGCCTGTGGGCGCTTCTGGAGCCCATGTTTGAAAAAAAATATGGCGTTGAAGTTGACGTCATGTCCAACGGCACCGGTATAGCGTTGGAATTTGGTAAACGCGGAGACGTGGATATCGTTGTTGTACATTCAAAGTCACAGGAAGAAGCTTTCATCGCCGGTGGTTTCGGCACTCAGCGTTATGTTTTTGCCAGCAACTATTTTGTCATTGTTGGCCCGGCTAATGATCCTTTAGGATTGAAAGGGTTATCTCCGGAAGCGGCTTTCAAAAAACTGGCTGACTCCGGTACAGCTAAATTTGTTTCCCGTGGTGACAATTCCGGTACTCACGCCAAAGAAAAGGCTATCTGGGCGGCTGCCGGCTTTAACTACGAGACAGTTCGTACTTCTGGCTCATGGTACATTGACGCCTCAGGCGGCATGGGTGCAACACTCCTCAAAGCCAAAGAGTTCGGAGCTTATACTATAGCTGATATCGGCACCTTCCTGGCGTACAAAGCCGATACCGGCTTGACCATAGCCGTTGACCAGGGGGCCATCCTCTTAAACGTGTATGCGGCCATTCCGGTTAACCCGGCGAATGTCCCCGGCGTTCGTAACGCTGAGGCAGCCAAGATCATGGCTGAGTGGTTGATGTCTAAGGAAATACAGGATATCATTGGACAGTACGGCGTTAAAGATTATGGCGCCCCACTATTCAACCCAACCTATGGCGTAGAACCGACAAGTTAGGATAAATTGGACGCAATTTGGCAAGGCTTGCAAAAGGCTGTTGAGCTGATCATATCGCTTGACTCTGAAGTTTTCGAGATTTCCTGGCGGTCGCTGAGCATATCAGCGACCGCCAGCGTAGTTGCGGCATCCATTGCGTTACCCTTGGGAGCCCTTATCTTTCACTCCACTTTCCGTGGAAAAAGGGCTCTCATCAGTTTCATCAATACCCTGTTCAGCCTGCCGACAGTTCTCGTCGGCCTGCTGGTCTTTATGCTGTTTTCCCGCGCCGGGCCGCTGGGTGAATTCGGTCTGTTGTTCACTCCCACCATCATGATTATCGGTCAGGCATTACTGGTAACTCCGCTAATGCTTGGCTTGGTAATCTCCGCTCATTCCGGTATTGACCGCCAGGCCAAGGAAACGGCCGTAGCGCTGGGAGCCAGTCGCTGGCAGATGGGTGTGATGATGATCAAAGAGGCCCGGTTTGCTATATTTACCGCCTTTATCCTGGGGTTCGGCCGCGCCATTTCCGAAGTTGGTTTGGCGTTGATGATCGGCGGTAACATCAGCGGATACACACGTGTATTAACCACTGCCATCTCTCTGGAAACCGGACGTGGCGATATTGAACTGTCTATTGCCTTAGGTATAATTCTGTTGGCGATTGCCCTTATCATCAATTTCGGGCTTGGCTGGCTTCAGCAACGAGAAATTCATATGATCAAAAGAGTGGAAGAATAGTCCATGTCTATTCTGCAGACCCACAATTTATCCCGACGATACAACCAGACTGAAGTCTTGAAAAACGTTATTCTAGACATTTCAATGGGAGAAACTTTAGCCGTCATCGGCCCTTCCGGAGCGGGTAAGAGTACACTGATCCGCCTTCTGGATCTGCTGGAATCGCCTTCATCCGGTAGTATCACACTGTTCAACCAAACCGTGAGTAACAAAACTGATCGTTTGCCTTTGCGCCGGCGTATGGCCTTTGTCCACCAGAAACCGCTGGTGTTCTCCACCAGCGTCTTTGAGAACGTGGCTCAGCCGTTGCGCTGGCGAGGAATGAAAAATACCTTCATTGAAGAACGGGTAACCGATGCCCTGGCGCTGGTGAAGATGGACAGCTATGCCGGCCGTCATGCCAAAACTCTTTCCGGTGGCGAAACCCAGCGCGTCGCTCTGGCGCGGGCACTTGTAACCCACCCGGAAATAATATTTCTGGATGAACCGACTGCTAACCTTGATCCCCTAGCCACCACTATGGTTGAGGAGCTGATTTCCAGTGTAATTCAAGCGCGCAACCTGACCGTAGTGATGACAACACATGACCTGGCTCAGGGACAGCGGCTGGCTGATCGCATCGGGGTACTGGTAGCCGGGGAATTACTGCAACTAGGCAAGCCATCAGAAATATTCATGTCTCCGGCTTGTCGCGCCGTAGCGGAATTTATTGGCGTGGAGAATATCTGGAACGGCACTGTCACCGGATCAGATAACGGGCTATTCACCGCTGCCGTAAACGGACATATTATTCAGGCTGTCGGATATTTCAACATCGAAGATACCGTTGATCTTTTCATTCGGCCGGAAGATATCATCATCTCAATTACCGATGATAGAACCAGCGCCCGTAACCGTTTGCCGGGCACCATCACCCGCCTAAGCCTGGTCAGTCCGCTAGTCCGGCTTGAATTAGACTGCGGTGGCTTGCCGTTGATGGCAGTCGTCACCCAACAGGCGGCCACCGATCTGGGGCTGGTTATCGGTAAACACGTCTTTGCTAGTATGAAAGCCACCGCCATTCATACAGCTAAAGGTAATTGCCCCGGCCAATAGAAAAGGGAGGGTAAAAACCCTCCCTTTGTTTGACGCCCCAGTAACAATGCGTGTCTTAATGGTTGCTCTGAGTCGCCGCCGTTTCCGCGGCACGTTCGGCCACCAGTTTCTGTGTTAGGTGGGAAGGCACCTGCTGATAATGATCGAAAACCATCTTAAAATAGCCTCGGCCATGCGTCAGGCTCTTAAGGTCGATCGCATAGCGCTGCACCTCTGCCAAGGGCGCTTTCGCGTCGATCATACTGAGGTCGCCTTCCGGGTTGATGCCCTGCACTTGGGCGCGCTTGGTATTCAGATCGCCGATAACATCGCCGACCACGCTGGAAGGTACCGTAATATGCAGCGATACGACGGGTTCGAGGAGAATCGGCCCCGCCGACTCCATGCCCTTTTTGAGCGCGCCCGCGCCGGCGATTTTGAAGCAGATCTCTGAGGAATCCACCGGATGGAAGCTGCCGTCGCATAAAATAGCGCGTACGTCGACAATGGGGAACCCCAGGGAGCCGCCTTCCTGCACAGCTTCTTTGATGCCTTTTTCCACCGCCGGGATATAGTTCCGAGGCACCGAACCGCCAACCACCTTATCCACAAACTCGACGCCGCTGCCGGAGGGCAAAGCTTCAACCTCTAGCACCACATGTCCGTATTGGCCGTGGCCGCCGGTCTGCTTTTTGTGTTTGTATTCGGCTTTGGCTGAACCGGTAACCGTTTCCTTATAAGGCACCCGTGGTGGTTTGAGTTCCACCGCCACGGAGTATTTCCGGGCCATTTTCTCCGCCATTACGTCTATCTGGGTGTCTCCCAAGCCAGATACGACGGTTTCAGCGGTATCGGCATCACGGTGGCTTTCGAGCGTCGGATCTTCTTCCAGGAGTTTAGCTACCGCATGTCCCAACTTATCGACATCGGCCTTAGACTTGGGATGGACCGCCACCGAATAGGTCGGAGACGGAAAGGCGATAGGCTCGATAACTACCGGCGATTCCTGGGTGGTGAGCGTATCGTTGGTACCGGTGACCGATAATTTAGCGACCGCGCCGATGTCGCCGGCACCGATCTGTTGCACGGGGTCCTGGGTCTTCCCGCGCATCACGTACAATTGCCCCACACGCTCGTCAGCTTTCTTTACACTGTTCCACACATGGGAATTGGCCGCTATCGTACCCCGGAACACTTTGAAGTAAGTCAGTTTGCCGACATAAGGGTCAGCGGTCGTCTTGAACACCAGAGCCGCCAGACCATCACCCTCACCAGTTTTGACTGTGCCGCCTTCTTTGAGCGCCACTTCGCGATGTTCAGGTGACGGCAGGAAACTGACGATAAATTCAAGAAGGGAGTCGATACCGGTGTTGTTGAGCGCCGCTACGGCGATGATCGGTACAATCTCCCCGGAGATGATCGCCTTTTTCAATCCTTCCGTTAGTTCTTCTTCAGTTAATTCCTCGCCGCCGAGGAATTCCTCGATCAACTTGTCGTCTTGTTCCGCGATCGACTCCACCAGTTTATCATGGTAATCTTTAACAGCGGCTGCGAGGTTACCTGGAATAGCGGCTTCCTGCGCCGGATGACTTCCGGTAAAGGCTTTCGTCGTGAGCACGTTTATAACGCCGTTGAAATCCTTGGACGCACCAATTGGTACGACCAAAGGGATGCATTTGTGACCGAATTTGGACTGGATACCAGCGACAACCGAATTAAAATTGACGCTTTCACGATCCATCTTGTTAACCACGATGCATCGTGGCAATTTGGCTTCTTCAGCGATGTCCCAGGCATTTTCGGTACCAACTTCGACGCCTGAGGACGCAGCGACTACGATAGCGGCTGATTCCGCCGCCTTGACCGCTACCCTGGCTTCACCGGCAAAGTCGGCGTATCCTGGCGCGTCAAGGAGATTGATCTTGGTATTTTGCCACTTAAAAGGCAGAAGCGAAAGATTTATACTAATCTTTCGCTTCACTTCATCGGGGTCATAATCCGAGGTGGTCGTGCCGTCATCGACTTTACCCATCCGGCTGATGGCTCCGGCGCTAAAAAGCATCGCCTCGGCCAGGGTGGTTTTACCGGCGCCGCTGTGCGACAGGAGCGCCACGTTTCGGATACTGGCTATGCCATAGTTCTCCATGTATCACCTGCCCTGTTATTTAGTCATTGTCGGCTATTATAGCCAGCGGATGCGGATGGGGCAAGTCAGAGGAGATCCGCGACAAAAGGCTAGGTATTAAATAACCGAACCCGGAATCCTGCCAATATTCACCAAAGAAGTCTTAATTAAAAAAGCCGATGAAAACCGGGGTGATGAAACTCTCGATCAATGCCGCGGGTATGAGCAGCAACAAGGCTAAGCCCAGTCGCCGCAGATTAGCCTTCAGTTCCGGGGCAACTCGATCGCGGTATCCGCTCTTGAAAAGACCCCGCAGAACGGCGAAGCCAAAACTGAGCGAGGCGGCCAGAGCAAAAATGAATGCAGGTATCTCGATAATGCCATGTGGCATGATGCCGGCTATCAGGAAGCCTATCGATCGTTCCTCCAGCACCAGGCGGCTGACTATCGTGATGAAGGCACCATTCAACAACAACGATCCGATTGGCACCAGTAACAGCAGCGGGCTGAAAAAGAATGCGGTTAGAAAAGCGGTGACGTTCCGGATCAGGATAAAGAAGAATATTTCTATGCCGGACATCGAAGACACTTCTTCGGCCAGATTGTCGAATACTGTGAGTTCCTCCGCCACGGCATCGGCGGGCAGCACTGTACCGAGCAGTAATCCGGCAGCGAATAATCCGGCAGCTATATAAAGCCAGACTCGAAAATTCACGCTAGCGGAGTCCCGAAGACGTTATATGAGACCAACTCTTCGATGGCCTTGCGCGGCGGCGCCACCGGAAGCGCGTTCTCTGGTGGATAACCCAGCGGCGTCATTGAAACCGTCACCATATTGGGCGGCAGATTGATGATAGCACCAACGGTCGCGGCATCGAAACGTCCCAGGTGGACGGTGCCGAGTCCTAATGAGTGGGCAGCCAGCGTGAGGTTTTGCATGGCCAGCGCTACGTCGTACATATACCAGGAAAGGCCTTTATCCGTCACCGGCGCGCCGTCGTAGCAACCTGACTTGCCGGGCTCGGCGCAGGCGATAATGAGCACCGGTGCCTGCTGTACCGCCTGGGCGGAACGGTTGCCGGAAAGAGACTCGGCGATCTTGGATTTTATGGCTTTATCGGTCACCACGACGAAGTGCCAGGACTGGCTGTTAGCCCAGGAAGGCGCCCATCGCGCGGCTTCCAATACGGCGTTGATCTGTTCTTCTGTGACGGCCTCGTTGCGATACTGCCGATGGCTGCGGCGGGTCTTGATTGCCTGAATCGCGTCCATCATCGCCTCATTTGAAGTTCGTTAATACCAGTTTACCATCTGATCAGGGTAAAAGGTAACATTTTTCATGAGGTAATTACGCCGGTACATCCCCCACTAATCGCCGATTAGATTCCAGGCCGTTGGCTAAAACAGTAGCGACGCCGCTACCAGCACCACCAGCAAAGACCCGCCGATCATGCCGACTCTCTTAAGTTCGGACCCAAGATCGAGTGAATACGTTGGCTGTTTCTCGGCGCGGGGGGCCGCGGCGGATTTGGCCGGGATCGGAGCCGCTTTAGCCGCGGGCGCCGCCGGAGCCGGGGTTGCGGCGCGAGCAGGAGCGGCGGCTTGAGCCGCCGGTTCAGCCGTCATTCGGATTGGAGATTTCTTCTTCTTACCCTGTTTGTAGGAGTATTTATCAGCCATCGCGTTAATCCTATTCGTATTCAGTTTTATTTTCGGGCGCGGGGATGGGCATTGTCATAGGCTCGGCGGATATGCTCCGATGTTAGATGAGTATAAATCTGGGTCGTGGAGATGTTGGCGTGACCCAGGAGTTCCTGCACCGAGCGCAGGTCGGCGCCGCCGTTCAGCATGTGAGTGGCAAAACTGTGGCGCAAGGTGTGAGGCGTCACCACCACGGTCAATCCGGCGGCCTTGGCGTATTCTTTGAGTATCTGCCACAATCCCTGGCGAGTGAGACGTTCGCCGCGCCGGTTCAGAAACAGCGCGTGCTCCGCTTCATCACGCAGTAAACGGTGGCGCACCTCGTTCACGTACTCCCCGACGATCTTCGCCGCCTGGGGATAAATGGGCACGATGCGTTCCTTGCTGCCCTTGCCGAAGCAGCGCACCTGGCCCTCATCGCAGTCCACATCCTGGACGTTCAATCCTATAAGTTCGCTGACCCGCATGCCGCTGGCATAGAGCAACTCCAGCATGGCCCTGTCGCGTTTGGATTCAGGGCCGCCGGCCTTGGTCGGTTGTTCAATAAGCATCTTAACCTGGGTCACCGTGATGGCGTCAGGCAGCGGTTTGCCGACTTTGGGAGACTCAATGTTATCGGTGGGATTCTGTCTGACTCTTTTCTCTTCGATCATAAAACCGAAGAAACTCTTGGCGGCGGCAAGTTTCCTGACCACCGTGGTCACGGCGTAATTGCGTTCCTTCAGATCCAGGAGATAGGCCAACATATCCTGGCGGTTAAAATTGTCCCACAAATCCTGATCGCCGCGTCCCTTCATGCACTTGTTGCCGAATTCAGCCAATTGGCATAGGTCGTTGTGGTAGGCTTCCTTGGTATTAGCAGAGAAACCTTTCTCCACTATCAGGTAATTCAGAAAATTGTCGATATCGGTTTTCATTCAAGCCACCTCTTTATCGGCTCTGCTTTATTGTTATGTATTCTAACATAACTAGAGAAATGGTCAAAGCGGACGCGGTCGCGGGTTGATAACGGCTTTGAGTTTATCCACCATTTCACCGTTATGTTAAAATAACAACGTGACTACGCCATTTATCGACGAACAAGTTCGTCAACTGCCACTCAGTCCCGGGGTTTATCTGATGAAAGATGAACGAGGACAAATAATCTATGTCGGAAAAGCGGTGGTACTCCGTGCCCGCGTCCGCTCCTATTTTCGTGGCACTGGCAAGCTGGATGAAAAGACGCGACTCCTGGTGGATGAAGTACGCGATCTGGAGTACTTTGTCACCGCCTCGGAACAAGAAGCGCTTATCCTGGAACTCAACCTCATCAAGCGTCACCGGCCACACTACAATATCATGCTCAAAGATGACAAGAGCTACCCGTATCTCCGTATCACCCCCGGAGAATGGCCCCGTCTGGAAGTGACCCGGCGATATATTGAAGGCGAGGGCCGCTACTTCGGGCCGTTTACCGATTCGCGCAGCGTTCATGCTGTGGTGGAACTCATTCGGCGTATCTTCCCTTTCCGCTCCTGCACTAAAAACCTGAAGACCGTAAAACGCCCCTGCCTCGAATATGATATGGGCCGCTGCCCGGCGCCTTGTACCGGTAAAGTCGTGGCCGAGGACTACCAAAAGTCGATCGATCAGATCGTACTTTTCCTTGAAGGGCGCCAGGAAAAAGTTGTACGGCAGCTGAACAATCAAATGACGGCGGCAGCGGATAAGATGGATTATGAACGCGCCGCCTCACTGCGGGATCGCATCCGTGACATTGAAGAAGTCATCGCCGCACAGCGTGTCGCCACCCGGGTCAAGGGTGAGTTGGACGCCGTGTCCTTCGCCCAGAACGGTGACGAGAGTTACGTAATGGTCTTTTTCATCCGCGGGGGCAAACTCATCGGTCGGGAACATTTCCTGCTAAAAGGGACTAAGGATCAGCCGGCGTCTGAGGTAGTATCAAGTTTTCTCGGCCAGTTCTACAGCGGTGCGGCTCATCTGCCGCCGCTTATCCTCCTCGAAAACCTGCCCGGTGACCAGAAGGTGCTGGAAGACTGGCTGTCCTCTCGCCGGGGTACCCGGGTAAAATTGACGGTACCCCAGCGCGGACCGCGTATGGAACTGATGCAAACCGTGGCCGAGAATGCCCGGAAAGGCCTGGAACAGTATAAGTTGAAACGCTTGCTCACAGGGGCCGACGACGCCCGTGCCGCTCTCGAAGAACTGGCGGTGGTGTTGAAGCTCGATCGGCCGCCGGAACGCATCGAAGGGTACGATATTTCCAATATCCAGGGGCAGTTAGCCGTAGGCAGCATGGTGGTGTTCAACGATGGTAAACCGGACTCCCGGCATTATCGCCGTTTCCGAATAAAGACGGTTCCCGGCGCCGACGACTTCGCTATGATGAAAGAGGTGATCGGCCGGCGATTCACCCGCGCCACCGAGGAAACCGATGGTAAATGGGGAACCCTTCCTGATCTCATACTGATTGATGGCGGCAAAGGTCAGCTCTCGGCGGCGGTCGAGGCTCTCAAGGAAAGGAATACCGATGATGTGCCGATCATCGGTCTGGCGAAGGAGCGGGAAGAGATCTTCCTGCCGGGTCAATCCAAGCCGATAACCCTCGAAGAGCGCTCTCCAGCCCGCCGCCTGCTGCAACGGGTCCGCGACGAAGCCCACCGGTTCGCCCTGGGTTATCACACCAACATGCGGCAGAAAACGGCGGTCGGCTCCACACTGGACACTATACCCGGCATCGGTCCGGCGCGGCGGAAGACGCTTATCAAACAATTCGGCTCAGTGGCCGGCGTCAGGGCAGCCTCGTTTGAGGAACTTTCCAAGATAAAGGGGATCACGGGACAGCTTGCCCGGTTAATCAAAGAGAGCTTATAATCCTCGACAAGCCAAGGAGTGTGCAATGAACTGGTGGTTGTTATTCTTCGCCATCGATCTCATCCTGGGGATTCTGATCGCAGTCTGGCTGACGCGGCGGGTAAAAGACTGGACAACGGCGCGGCGGAAAGAAGTCGATGAACTGCTGTCCGATGCGCAACCGATCGACAAAACCTTCCGCCAGACCGACGTGACCCGGTTGCCCCCTCCCGTACAGCGGTACCTTAAAAAAGTTGTCAAGGAAGGCACTCCATACATCAGCACCGCGCACCTGAAGCAAAGCGGAAAGATACGTTTTAATAACCGCTGGATCAACCTGAGTGCCAATCAGTATTATACGGTGGAGCCGACCGGCTTCATCTGGAACGCCAAAATGAAGCTTGGTCCGGCCTGGCTTACCACCCGCGACTGCTGCCAGAAGGGCAAAGGCAACATGCTCATCCACGTCCTGTCCGCGCTGCCGCTGTTCGATGTTACCGGCAAGGAGATGGACCACGCTTCAATCCTAAGATACCTATCCGAACTGCCATGGCTGCCAACGGCGTTTCTTCATGATAGCATCCGGTGGGAAGCCGTCGATGACTCATCCGCCAAGGCTACGATCACAGACGGCGGTCTTTCCGCTTCCGGCGTCTTCCATTTCAACGGCAACGATGAGATCACTTCCTTCACCTCATCCGGCCGGTTCCGCTCAGACACAGGTAAGATAACACCCTGGTCCGGCACCTTCAGCAATTACCGGGAATTCGGCGGCATCCTGATACCCTCGGAAGGCAGTGCCATCTGGAACGCGCCCGGGGAAGATTTCGAATATGTACGTCTCACGATTGAAAGCGTCGAGTATAACAAAAAGGCTTAACTTTGTACTCGAACGCCCGCTCCTCGATCAGGCATCCAGTATGAAGCATTTGATGGCCGCGCCCACACCGGATTCATCGACACTTTTCGTGATATGGTCGGCAACAGCTTTTAGTTCTTCGCGGGCGTTGCCCATGGCCACCTTGAGTCCCGCTTTCTCCAGCAGCGGCAGGTCGTTTGTGCCATCGCCGACGGCCATCACCCGGTCGAGACCGATGCCGAAGTGTTCCGCCAGTTTCTTGAGGGCGACCCCTTTGGAAACGCCGGGATCGACTACGTTGACGAATCTCATATCCGGATAAGCCGGGGTGCGAGCATCGGAACCGCGCAGGCGCCCATCAAAGTGGTCCATGAACAGCCGGGCTTTAGCGTCTTCCACATCATTATGGACCATCAATTCACACTTGATAACCGTCTCCCGGCCGATGATGTCATCGAAGTCGGCCAAGGTGCTCTCTAAGCCGAAAAACTCCCGGTGCACCGCGTCAGCCCAGGTGATCTCCTCTACGAAGTAGCGATCGATGGCGTACAGTTCCAGGTATATGTCATTCTCCCGGGCGAAGGCGACGGCGAACTTGAGCGTTTCATTATCGACCGGCTGAACATATACGGTCTCACGGCGGCTCAGGTCATAAACCAGCGCCCCATCAAAGAAAATATGAACGCCGTCCAGCCCCAGTTCAGCGATGAAACCGCGGCAGGCGTCGATGACCCGCCCCGTCGAAAGCGCCACTTTAACCCCCCTGGCCTGTGCCGAAGCGACGGCTCTCTTATCCGCCTCCGAGATACGGCCGCGAGCATCCACCAGCGTTCCATCCAGGTCCAGGACCAAAAGTTCATATCCCCGGTTCAAGTTAGTCATGCCCCTATTGTAGCATCGCCGGATAGAAGGGATAAATCCCGCCAGAGATATCGTACGGCACCGCAAGCTGACACCGCAGACGCCATCGGGTACAATATGCGGCATGAGCGATAAGAACCTCACCCCTCTGCGAGCCCAGTACCTCAGCATAAAGAAGCACTACCCGGAAGCCATCGTCTTCTTCCGGCTGGGCGATTTTTACGAGACCTTCGACGGAGACGCCGAGATCACCGCCAGGGAACTGGAGATCGTGCTCACCGGCCGAGAGATGGGTAAAGGGGTGAAGGTGCCCATGGCCGGAATCCCCTACCACGCGGTCGATAACTACCTAGCCCGACTGATCGGCCGGGGCCACAAGGTGGCTATTTGCGAGCAGACGACCCGCCCCGGAGGCGACGGCAAAGGCCTGATGGAGCGTGAGGTGGTCAGGCTGATAACGCCGGGCACGGTCGTCGAGCCGGGGTTGCTGGACGGTAAGCGCAACAACTACCTGGCGGCGGTGGCGCCGGGCGCTGAAGAAGCGGGCATCGCCTTTATCGACATCACAACCGGAGAATTTGCCGCGGCTCAACTGCCGCTTTCCCGCCTGGAAGCGGAACTGGAACGCCTGCGCCCGGCGGAGATCATCCTGCCCCGGGATTCCGGCTACCAACCCAGGTTCAAAGCGCCGGTAACGGCGATCGACGAGCGAGATTTCGAACCCGAATCCGCCGCCGGAACGCTCAAAGATAATTTCGGGGTAACCACGCTGGAGGGCTACGGGGTGGCGCGGCTGCCGCTGGCCACCGCCGCCGCCGGAGCGATCATCGCCTATCTGAAAGAAACCCATAAAGGGGCTGTGGCTGGTATCAGCCACCTGACCACCTATTCCGTCGGCGACTATATGGCGCTGGATGAAAGCACCGTCGCCAACCTGGAGATCTTTCAGAACGCCACCACCCGCGCCGTGGCCGGTTCTGTTCTGGGCGTCCTCGACGTCACCCGCACCCCCATGGGCGCCCGGCTGCTGCGGCGCTGGCTGGGACAACCGCTTTTGAGCACGGCGGCCATATCTGAGCGGCAGGACGCCGTGGACTGGTTGTTCCGTAATAGCCTCGTGCGCTCGGAGATTGAACGCTGGCTGAAATCCTTCGCCGACCTGGAACGGCTGGCCAACCGCGTCCGTTCCTTCACCGCCCTGCCGCGGGAGATCATCGCCCTCAAGCGGTCGCTGGAGGCGGTGCCGGAGCTGGGACGCGCGCTGAACGACGCTTCGGTGGCCGGGCTCAAATCAGACCTCAAAGACCGCGCCGACATCGTCGCTTTGATCGAGAACGCCATCGAATACGACCCGGCGACGGCGGTAGGCGAAGGCGGCGTCATCCGCGCTGGCTTTTCCGCCGAACTGGACCAGCTCCGGGACATGGCCACCGGCGCTAAAAGCTATATCGCCAAACTGGAAGCCGAGGAACGCGCGACCACCGGCATCAAGAATCTCAAGGTGGGCTACAACCAGGTCTTCGGGTACTATCTGGAGGTGTCCGCCGCCAACCTGGGACAAGTGCCGGAGCGCTTCATCCGCAAACAGACCCTGGCCAACGCCGAACGCTACATCACCCTGGAACTCAAGGAATACGAGTCTGCAATCCTGTCCTCCCGCGAGCGCCTGGCGGAAATGGAAACCGGGCTCTACCGGCGGGTGCTGGGGCAGATAGCCGAATCGGCCGAAGCCCTGCTGGCTATAGCCGACGCCGTAGCCCGGCTGGACACGCTGACCGCCTTCGCCTCGGTGGCCGCGGATAATAATTATGTCAAACCGCTCATCGATGACAGCGCCGACTTGTTGGTCACCGCCGGACGTCACCCGGTGGTGGAAGACAGCCTTTCGCTGGGCCGGTTCATCGCCAACGACAACACGCTATCGAAGGACGAAGGCCGGATCGTCATCCTGACCGGCCCCAACATGGCCGGAAAATCGACCTATCTCAAACAAACGGCGCTCATCGTACTGATGGCCCAGATCGGCGCCTTCGTCCCCGCCACCGCCGCCCGGATCGGCCTGTGCGACCGCATCTTCACCCGCATCGGGGCGCATGAGGACCTGGCGACGGGCAAATCCACTTTCATGGTGGAGATGGTGGAGACGGCCAACATCCTGGTCAACGCCACGTCGAAGAGCCTGCTCATCCTCGATGAGATCGGCCGCGGCACCTCCACCTATGACGGCCTGGCTATCGCCCGAGCCGTGGTGGAATATATCCATGACCACCTGGGCGCCCGGACGCTGTTCGCTACCCATTATCACGAGATGGTGGCCATGGCCGAAACCCTCTCCGGTGTCCGCAACTGCAACGTGGCGGTGTCCGAGGACAAAGGAGAGGTGGTCTTCCTGCACCGCATCCTGCCGGGTGGCGTCGATAAGAGCTACGGCATCCACGTAGCCAAGCTGGCCGGCCTGCCGAAACCGGTCATCAAGCGCGCCAGCGAAGTGCTGCTGGAACTGGAATCGACCAGGGACAGGTCGATTACTACCGGCGGCAGAAGATCCGCCCCGGCGCCGCAATTGTCCCTGTTCCAGCCGCCGCCGTCCCCGGTGACCGGCGAACTGTTGAAGCTGGACATCGACGCGATGACGCCGCGGGAGGCGTTGGAGAAACTGTATGATCTCAAGCGGCGGGCGGGGGAATGACCGGGGTGGGCGAGACCGGTTCTCGCCCCTGCAGCGCCTGGTGGGTTTCGCTACGCTACACCCACCCTACACTGGCTCGGCTGAATTGAATTTTATCTCAACATGAGTGCCGTCGCAGAAGGGCTTGTTTTTGGAATGGCCGCAGCGGCACAACGTTACCCGG
Organism: Dehalogenimonas sp. THU2; assembly: GCF_039749495.1. Lineage (NCBI taxonomy): Bacteria > Bacillati > Chloroflexota > Dehalococcoidia > Dehalococcoidales > Dehalococcoidaceae > Dehalogenimonas > Dehalogenimonas sp. THU2. The sequence continues at coordinate 20,831 of NZ_JBDLLU010000009.1, forward strand.
TTCCTCGTCTCATAGACAAACCCGTCTTCCGATTCTATGGGGATGCCGCCGCGTACCCAGATGGGGCCGGAAAACCCGTCGGGAACGCCTTCGATGAGGCCGATGGATGGCGGCAGGTCCGGCTCGATGACGTTGCCCGCCTTGTCGTACAGGACGATCCGGCCTGAGGGACACTCCCCCGCTTCTTCGATGGCTGTCTGCCGGGCCGCCGGGTCATCCGACCGTTCCACCAGATGCCAGGTATCCCCGGCGCGCTGGCAGAAACGGGCATGGGCGCACAACGCCGGCAACTCGGCGAGAGTAAGCTCCGGACCGACGAGCTCCTGAGACTGCGCCGCGAAAGTCTCCCGGCTGGCTGTCTCCGTGCCGTCAAAGCCGTTGGTGAAATGGGAACCGTCGCAGAAGGGCTTATTTTTGGAGCCGCCACAGCGGCACAGGGCGTAGGTCTCCGGCGTCTGGTAAACCTTGCCCTCGCGCCAGCCGTGGCACTCACCGTCCGGATCGCGGCAGATCACCTGCTCCGAAAGCGGCGGCCCGCCGTTGACGATATATGGTCCGTTGCGGGTTATCCTTATGCGATAATTAGCTGGAGCCGGTTTCACTTTTTCGTCCATACTGCTTTCTTCATATTATACCGCGTCACTGCCACTTATCCAGCTGTCAGCCATCAGCTTTCCGGCTACCCGGAACGGTGCCACGTAAGGGAAATTGTTTTTTCACAGACCATTTTTCAGGAAACAATCCCGATTTTTCACGATTGGGATCCAGCGGCTCAAACGTGAGGTTATTTGGCAGAAACAAATAATTCAAGTGAAGCAATTCCATCGTCAATTGTCAGGTATCAGTCGTCAGTCATCAGTTTTTAAGATGCGCTTGATGGGCGAGGTTGTTTCCGCTCCGGTGACATTTTCGGGAGATAATCCCAGAGCGCCCGGCGATATACCCCAAGACCGGCGTCGTGCAGGTCCGGACGCCGGATTGTTCTTGGCGGGGAAAACAATGGAAACAATTATCCCGGTCAAACTTTCAGTCATCAGCCTTCAATGCCGGATCGGGCTGGTGGATTCGTGTGCATAGCGAAAACGAATGAAACGAACAGCCCCTCCCCAGGGCAGAATTGAATTCTGCCCCTACGCCAGCGTTTATGAGTTGTGATCCGTGGATTGCCATAGTGGTTCGAAAGGCCTTGTTTTCGATCTTCCCCGGAAACGGCGTCGAAAATGCGAACACGCAACGAGATATCTGGTTTTCTAACGGGGAGAACACATGATACCACACGTTCACTCGTGGGTTGTCAATAGGAGTTTGGCGGGTTTTAGAGATTTTAGAAAATATTTCTGGCGAGCGGCATTCGGTGTGATGGAGGCATCTTAAATCCCTCTTAATCTCCCTTTACGAAAGGGAGAGACGCGAATGGGCGACTCGCGACCCGCGACTCACAACTCTCGCCTACTCGTAACGGAGGGCGTCCACGGGATCCAACCTGGCGGCGCGGCTGGCGGGGTAGCGGCCGGCCAGCAGGCTTACGCCGGTGGTCAGCAGGATGACTCCGGGCACCAGCCAAAGGGGGAACGAAGTCAGGTCGAAGCCGGGGAAATCGGTTAGGAAGGTGCGCGCGCCGATGAAGTTGAGCGCCCGTCCTAAAAGGAGCGCCAGGCCGCCGCCGATAGCGCCGCCGAGGAAGCCCAGGGCCGCGCCTTCCATGGTGAACAGGGAACGGATATCTGAGCGGGTAGCGCCGACGGCTTTCATGACGCCGATCTCACGGGTGCGTTCATGGATGGCCATCAACAAAGTGTTGATGATGCCGATGGCGGCCACGATCAGGGCGATGACGCCGAAGGCGGAAAGGCCGATCTGGATGACGCTGAAAACGCTGTTGATCTGGGCCAGGATGTCGTCCGGGGTGGTGGCGACAAAGCCGAGGTCGCGCACCGCCTGGGCGACCGCCCCGACCTGGGAAGCATCATTAGCCTTGAGTTGCAGGAAAAAGCCGGGCTGGGACTCGGAGTAGCGCTCCGGGTTGCTCTGGTAGAAGCGCCCCATCTCGATGGCGTCGGCCTGGGGGATCAGGAGTTCGGCGCTGGAGACCTGCTTGTCGATTACCCCGACGATGGTGAAGGTGTAATCCTGGGAGGAGAAATCATAGGCCACCTGCTTGCCGACGTTCACCGTGACGGTGCGCCCGATAATCGACGAATCGTCCGCCCAGCCGAAAGCCTCCAGGTAGTTGTAAGCGATGAGCGCCACGCCGCGGTCGTCGTCGCTGAAACTCGTGCCCAGGAAGAGCGGCCGGATGCCGGCTTCGTACGCCGCCACGCCGGAAACGCTGACGGTGAAGATCCGATCGCTGTCGTCCGGTTTGACGTACCGGGCGGAGGCGCTCACCAGGTAATCGACGCGCTCCACGCTGGGAATAGCTCTAAGTTTTTCGACATCTTCCGCGGTGAATGGGCTGATGACGGTGGTCTCCGTGGTGCGGATCTCCTGCGGCCCGCCGCCGCCGAAACCACCGATGTCGCGGCCGGAAGAAGCGATAACGGCGGTGTCCGGAAAGCTCAGGCCGAACTGCCCGACGACGAAGGACTGTAGCCCCGAGCCCAGTGACACCACCAGGGAGATGAGCGTGGCGCCGATAACCACCGCCGCCACCGTCAGCGCGGTGCGCAGCTTGCGCCGCCACAGGTTGGAAAAGGCCATGCTTAAAAGCTCGTTAATTTTCACGATGGTCTCCGACTATCAGTCCGTCCCGCATGGTGACGACGCGGCGGGCCCGGCGGGCCAGTTCCGCGTCGTGAGTGGCCACGATGAGGGTGATGCCCTTTTCCGCGTTGAGTTTGCCCAAAAGGTCCATGATCCGCCCGCCGTTGGCGGTGTCCAGATTGCCGGTGGGCTCGTCGGCGACGATGATAGCGGGATCGGTGACCAGGGCGCGGGCGATGCTGACACGCTGGCGCTCACCGCCGGAAAGCTGATTCGGCCGGTGGTCGGCCCGGTGTCCCATACCCACCGCCTCCATGGCGACCAGCGCCCGCCGCAGCCGCTCCGCCTTGCTAATGCCGCTGAAGATGAGCGGGATGGCCACGTTCTCCAGCGCAGTATAGGTCGGATGCAGGTGAAAGGCCTGGAAGACGAAGCCGATGTTATGGTTGCGGTAGGCGGCCAATTCCTTGTCCGACGCGTTAGACAAATCCCGGCCCTCCACGATGATGCTGCCCTCGGAAGGCGTATCCAACCCCCCGATCAGGTGGAGCAGGGTACTCTTGCCGGAGCCGGAAGGCCCGACGAATGCGGCGAATTCACCTTTGGGCAGTTCCAGGCTGACGCCGGCCAGGGCGTGGACGACCTCGGAGCCGAGGATGTAGTCTTTTTTTAGGTCGGTTACTTTTATCATATTAGTTATCTCTGCTTTCGGGTTATCCCCGCTCAACAAATCTCGTTTTCGTGAGGTGCCCCCTCACTCCTTCGACTACGCTCAGGACAGGCTTGATCCTCTCCCCGTGGGGGAGAGGAAATTAGCACCGGGCGGGCGAGGCATGCCTCGCCCCTACACAATATTTTGGCGCTATCCTACTTCCTGTACTTTCAAGAGGTTGGTGGTGCCTGCTACTCCCAGCGGGACGCCGCCGGTGACGATGATGTTGTCTCCGGACTTGGCCAGTTTGAGTTTCTTGCACAAGCGCACCGCAGTGGCGAAGAGGTCGTCGACGGTTTTGGGGGTGGGGATCTGGCTGGCCTGGACGCCCCAGTTCAGGATGAGGCGGCGGCAGATGTCGCCGTTGGGTGAAATGGCGAGGATCGGGGCGCTGGGGCGGTATTTGGCTACACGTCCCGCCGTGGAGCCGGACGAGGTGAAAGCCACGATGGCCGCGGCGCCGAGCTTGCGGGCGGTCAGGCAGGCGTTGTAGGCGATGAGTTCCTCGGGCTGGTTGATGATCCAACTGTCCCGCTCGGCGATCCACAGGTCGTAGGGCAGCGTTCTCTCGGTCTCCATGGCGATGGCGGACATCATCTCCACCGCCAGCACCGGGTATTTGCCCACCGACGTCTCCGCCGAGAGCATGACCGCGTCGGTGCCATCGAGAAGAGCATTGGCAACGTCGGACACCTCGGCGCGGGTCGGGCGGGCGGCGTGGATCATCGATTCGAGCATCTGGGTGGCGGTGATGACCGGTTTGCCGGCCCGGTTGGCCTTGTGGATGATCTCCTTCTGCACCAGCGGCAGGCGCTCCAGGGGGATATCGACCCCCAGATCTCCCCGCGCCACCATGACGCCGTCGGCCTCGGCCAGGATGGCGTCGAACACCGCCACCGCCGCGCCGCGCTCTATCTTGGCAATGAGGGGGATATCGGCGTTGCGCTTCTTCAAAATCTGTCGCACGTGAACGATATCCGCCGCCCGGCTGACGAAGGACAGCGCCAGGAAATCCGGCCGCTGCCCGATAGCGAAGTCAAGGTTGCTCTTGAGCAGGTCCGACATGAACGGCATGCTGGACTTGCGCCCCGGTATGGCGATGCCCCGTCCGGACGTCAGCAGTCCCCCGACCAGCACGGTGCAGGTGACATCGGTATCCGTGACATCCCGGCATTTGAGCTGCATAGCTCCGTCGTCCAGAAGCACCGTGTCCCCGGCGCGGACGTCCTTGGGCAGCGTCGGCAGGTTGACCGGAACCTCGCCGCCGTCGCCGGTTACGTCCCGGGTGGTCAAGACGATGGTATCGCCTTTTTCCAGTTTGATACCCGACGAGGACAGCGCGCCGACGCGGTGCTTGGGTCCCGGCAGGTCGATGAGGACCGCCACCGGCACCCCCAGCCGTTTGCTCTCAGCGCGGACACGTTTCACCTGCTCCGCGTGTTCTTCCAGCGTGCCGTGGGACAGGTTCAGCCGCGCCACGTTCATGCCGGCGGTGATGAGTTCCGCGAGTACCTCGGGGGAGGCTGAGGCGGGGCCGATGGTGGCCACGATCTTGGTGCGGCGGGCGGCGTTGGGTTTATGCTTCATAATCGAATTATCACATATGAGGGATGGTTGCTCAAGAAAGTGGAGCCGGGGGAATTACTTTCTGCTCTAAGATAAGTCCAAAATCCCCCTTAGTCCCCCTTTGCAAAAGGGGGAAACAGAACGATGTTTCACGAGAGCGCCACGAGGGATGAATAAGGTTTTTCTGCTCCAAGATAAATCCTAAATCCCCCTTAGTCCCTCCTTCGACAGGCTCAGGACAGGCCTTTGCAAAGGGGGAGACAGAACGCGCCCCAGGGTCGATCTGAGATCGAGCCCTACAGGGATCGACAAGGGGTCTTTGATATTGCGCCGGGTGATATAATATATGGTATCATCCGGTAATTCCTGAATTTGAAGGGTAGAGCATGCTCAAGAAGGGCGACCGTGTTTCCATCTCCTACCGCGCCGGCAAGGATGCCAGGGGGAACTATATACTGGAAACCCTGAACGATGCCGAGGTGGAAGAGTACACCGGCAGCATCCTCCGGGTGAGGACTTTCGATCAGGTACCCGGACCGCACGGCGACGAGGTCGAGATCAAGCATTTCACCTTCGACGTCAACTCCCCGGAATTCGTCGGGGCTATGCCGGAGTAGCTCCGGGAAATGCTACCAGACCTGTCCGGTTTCGATCTGGCCAAACACGGCCTTTCCGGGCTCGACCTCAAACCCAGCCATCTGTGGACCGACGACGAGATGGACCGTTTCCTCGACGCGCTGCGCCTCGAGTGCGCCGACCCGGTACTGGGCATGCGCTACACCAAAAAGGTGGCCCAGGCGCTCCTGGACCTGTCGCAATGCCGCCGCTGCGGCCGCTGCTGCGACGCCGACCCGGATCACCCGGAGAACAACGGGGTGATCGTCCAGGAAGAGGAACTCAAGACTATCGCCAAACATACCGGCATAGGGTATTCCGTACTCATCAAAAACACCTACCGGGAGAAGAAGCCCGGCAACCGAAGCATCCGCTATCTCAAGCAGCCGTGTCCTTTCCTGAGCCCCCAGGGTTGCAAAATATATCGCAGCCGCCCCACGGTCTGCTGCAGCTTCCCGATAACCAATGTCGTCGATGACGGTAAAACGCTGGTCAAGATCAGCGTCCGCTGCGACTACGGCCGCGACATCTACAAAACCGTGCTGCGTATGACCCATGACTCCGCCCCGCCCATCTGAAAACCAAAGTCCGAAGCCGCCGTCCACTGGTTTCAAATTCACCCAAAATAATGATTGCCTCCCCGCCCGTTGCGTTATATAATCATAGACCAACTCGAATTCAGAACCGGAGGAACATCCAAATGCGCTTATCTTGTCTCCAGGAAAACTTGGCTAAAGGCCTTAACATCGTCGGCCGCGTCGCCGCCGTCCGCTCCACCCTGCCGATAACCACCAACGTGCTGATCTCCACTGACGAGGGCCGCCTGAAACTGGCCGCCACCAACCTGGAGATGGCCGTTTCCTGCTGGGTCGGCGCCAAGATAGAGGAAGAAGGCTCCACCACGGTACCGTCCAAGCTCATGGCCGAATTCATCGCCTCGCTACCCAACGATAAAATAGATATGACCTTGTCCGCCAAGAAGATACTGACCCTCAAGTGCGGCCGGTTCGAGGCGCGCATGACCGGCGTGGACGCCAGGGACTTCCCCCCCATCCCCCGCGTCGAGAGCGGCGTGACCGCCAAAGTGGACGTGGCTGAGTTCAAGAAAGGCGTTTCCCGCGTCGTCTTCGCCGCCGCCACCGACGAGTCCCGCCCGGTACTGACCGGCATCGACGCTGAATTCGACGGCTCCGTCCTGACCCTGGCCGCCGCCGACGGTTTCCGCCTGGCCGTTTACAAGATGGCCCTGGCCGAGCCAGTGTCCCAGAAGGTCAAGGCGATCATCCCCGCCAAAACCCTCTCCGAGGTCAACCGCCTGATCTCCGACGGCGATGATGCCATCAGCATCACCATCGACACCCAGAAGAGCCAGATCCTCTTCAAGCTCAAGAATATCGAGCTGGTGTCCCAACTCCTGCAGGGCACTTTCCCGCAATATTCCCAGATCATCCCGCAGTCCCACACCACCCGCACGGTGCTGGACGTGCCGCAGTTCCAGATGGCCGCCAAAACCGCCCAGATCTTCGCCCGGGACGGAGGAGGCATCGTCCGCCTGATCATGACCCCCGGCGGCGCCAAGACCCCCGGCCGCCTGTCCATCACCGCCCGCTCCGAAGAGATCGGCGACGACCAGGCCGAACTGGACGCCGCGGTCTCCGGCGACGAAGCCAAGATAGCCTTCAACGGCAAGTACCTGCTGGACGTGTTGAACGTGCTTTCAGAAGACCAGGTAGCCCTTGAAGTAACGGGACCGTCAAGCCCCGGGGTGATCCGGCCGGTGGGGACGGATAACTATATTCACGTGGTGATGCCCATGTTTGTGCAGTGGTAGCATAACTGTTTTTAAGTTACCGATGAAGGGCGGCGTGATTGCCAGAGGTACGGGCGAAAGGGTTTTGCCAATATGCATTTGACATCATTTAAAATTAACTCATATCGATCTTGTATCAATACGCGATTTCCGCTCAACAAAGAACTCACAGCTCTAATAGGAGCAAATGGTTCTGGTAAAAGTAATATTCTCAACGCAATCGTCCTGCTGACGAAGCTTATAAAATCGCGTATAGATAGAGATATTGATACCTCAACACCTAAGAAATGCAAAATAGCCGTAGAGATTGATTGTGACGGAACCCCTGTCCAGATAAAAGCAGATATCGTATTCGAGACCGATGAACGTAATATTGACGACGTATATGCCACAGATTTGAAATTCAATTTTCAAGGAATCACCAACGAGTCCGCTTGGGTCAGATTCCCATTCCCGTTTTCACCATTTCACTATCAGCGTCAGTTTAATTTTAAGTTCGACGAGTTCCTTACCATGGGTGAATTGAGGAGAATTGCTCCATTCATCGATAAATCTCAAAAAGCCATACTTAGCAATAAAAAAATAATGGCTGTATTGAGTAAAATTACTGATTATTTGAATAGTATTAGTTATTATAGTGCAAGCCAATTTTCTGACCCATCTCGATGCCCAGTTTCAATTGAACTTGAAGAAGGCAGACCAGTACGAAGAGTAAGGTGGATTGGGCATGAACAATTTATCTTAGATCTATACAAGTCTTATAAAGAAGGAAATACCCAATATAAACGATATATCAATACTGTTGGACCTGATGGCATTGGGTTGGTGAATGAAATCGAATTCACCGAGGTGGAAATGCCATCGAGTTCTTATGAAGTCAAAACTGGTGGAAAAATTAACAAGGTTGAAAGAACGCGCCTTTTAATCGTTCCACGAATAACAATTAACGATAATGAACTGTCTCCCAATCAGTTATCAGAAGGCACGTTTAAAACCCTAGCTTTAGTGTTTTACATTTTAACTGATGATAGTCGCCTATTGCTGATCGAAGAACCTGAAGTGTGTGTCCATCATGGTCTCCTTAATAGCATCATTTCGCTCATTGAAACACAATCTAAACAGAAGCAAATTATAATGAGTACCCATTCTGATTTCGTTCTTGATCGCTTACAACCCGAGAACCTGTTGCTGGTAAAGAGGTCTCAAGACAAAGGGACCGTAGCCAATACTCTTAGTAGCGTCATGAGCAAGGATAATTACAAATCACTTCATACGTACTTGGACAGGATCGGTAATCTCGGTGAATATTGGCGTGAAACAGGATTTGAGAGTGAGTAAACATATTAAACTAGGGTGCATCGCCGAAGATGACTCTGATGTAGATGCTATTAAGGTGTTTGTTAGGAAAATAACCAATAACGATAGAGTCGTTTTTGAGAGGTTTGTTGGGCAAGGGTGTGGTAAGTTAAAAAGGAAATGCCACGATTGGGCTGACCTCTTAAAGGAGAAGGGGTGTACACGTTTAGTTATCCTACATGATCTTGACAATAACACGATCAAGACCCTAGAAGCTGAAATCAATAGTTCCCTGTCACCCTGTCCTATCAAAAAACAAATAGTTTGTATACCCATTCAAGAATTGGAAGCATGGCTTTTAAGTGATCCTGAAGCTATTAAAACGAGCATGCACTTACCGTCAACGCCGAAAATTAAAGGGCTGCCTGAGACAATCGACTCACCAAAGGAACATCTTGGAAGATTAATTGCCAGAGCTTCGAAAAACGAAATAATATACATTAATACAAAGCACAACGCAAAAATTTGTAATGCATTGGCCATTGACAAAGTCTTAAGGCGCTGTCCTTCTTTCATTCCTTTTCATACGTTTATTAAAAGCCACTTCCCTTGCACCTAAGTGGGCGAAGGCATATAGCCGTGTAGATTCTCCATCCAGCTCTAAGTCCAATGTTGAGGCGACGCGTGCAAGAATCGAGTTATTGCTTTCGACTCCCTCTCTAGTTGTACTGTCTGAATAGTTGTATAGCTTTGAGCATTAAGCTGATATAGCACCTTGAATCTGATGATAAGTTTACCTTTATCAATCAGACGATCAATGGTCTTATAGTATTTCGAATCGTTGGGAATAATACTCGCAGCGACGGTCTCACTGCTTGGGAATAACGGTACTAATAATTCCATTGGTTCATAAGATATGGGAATTCTTTGACTAAAATTATCCAATGTGATTTTTTCGCCGACTTCAAAATACGTGATTTCCAAGGAGGATATCTCCCCAGGTAGAACCCCGTCATTCCTAAGGCATAGTTCGAACCTTATCTCAGTGTCCAATAAACTCAGAATTGACTTTTCATTCTGAATATAGACAAACGGTCTTACATTTAGACGCGCTATTTCAAGTGAATTGGACGCCAATTTTACGGACCTCGATGAAAAATAAGTTGATACAAATAGACTTAACATCGCAATAGCAATAGCGATGCTTTCATTAACCCCGATGTACACTATGAAACCGATCGTGGCTAGTATGGCAATTGCACTAAAAAGACCAGAGACAACACGTAGGAAAGTGAATTCACGAAGTCTGGTTCGTCTAAGTCTTAAAAATTCCATGATAGCGGCCATTATACTACTTACCTAGGAATGGCGGAAATGACCTCATTGCATGACTGCCTTTCTTAGGCTATTTGGATCCCCCTTAATTCGTATCGACGTAATGTTTAAAGCCCTCCACCTCATGGGGTGTTCGTTGGAGTCTTGACCCCCCCTCCCCGCCACGTTTAACCGTCTCTCCATCTCGCCCCGAGGCTGCAGCTCATATTTTGAAGTTGGCCAATGGCTTAATGAAGCGTTTGGTCGGCTTGTATAAATTGTCTTGACCTTCGTCACTGCAGGAGTATAATGACGCAATGTCTTACTACCTCCATGATATCAATGGGTATGTCGGCGATCTCGCTTCCACTCACGCCCTTAATTTATTGTCAGATTTCGCCCTGGCTGAGTCCGATTCAGAGACGGTCAAGCAGTTTTTCATCGAAGGACATTCTCCGATTACCCCCGACCTAATCGATGGGATAAAATCCCTTTCGAGCGGGGATCGGGATATCCAGATTACCCTGGACAACCTAGTCTTGCTACTCGGGAAGTCCAAAGAAGTGGCCATCATCACGGATGGGATGACAGCATGAGCAACCTCTTGGATATGTGGAAGAAGCCAGCCGGCATTTCAAAGGTGTAATGCTAAAATCGAGGGTTAAAGAAGAGATGCCGAAAAACGATTTTATCGAGGTTGTCGGAACCACCCAATCACTTTTAAAGAATGAGGGCGAATGGCGGGACCGTTATGCCAAGTATGCGGAAAAGATCCAAGATAATCTTGATCTAATCAGGGATGTACGTAGCAGGTTTCATGAATGGTCACCCCTTAACGTTTACATGAACATATCCTCGGCTAAAAATGCCAGAACCTCAGTTAGTTTTGAACTGAGATACCTCGGGCAGACCGTTGCAAAACTCGTGAGTAATAGAGGTATTGGACAGAAGCTGACTACAAAACCCTACGATAAAACCAACTTGCGTGACTTCGGTTGTCCCATATGTTTTTCAAATATGGATTGGCGCGGAGATAATGCTAAAAACTTCCGTGACCATTTTAAAACGCTGGGTGCACTCAAAAATGAGAGTAACGAAGAACACCGGTTGCAGGATCTATTATTAACGGAGTTTTCCAGAAAGACAGACAAGACTCTCCGCCATATCAAGCCAGTAACGATAGCAAGAACGCGATTCCCTATGCCCACACCTATCAGCGCGAGCGACCACAAACAGGTAACTTACTCCGAAGCACATGGCGGAGGCATAGACATACTTGCAAGGACTGGCACCGGTGGAAAAACTCACTTGTGTATTTTGGAGTTGAAAGACGAAAACACGAACCGTGAGCCGCCTAAAGACGCAATGAAACAAGCGGTGGCTTACTCAATTTTTATCCGGGAACTCCTTCGCAGTGATTCCGGGGCAGCCTGGTGGAAACTGTTCGGTTTCCGCCGAAATATCCCGAAACATCTTGAACTATTCGCGATCTGTGCAATGCCCTCGGGACACAATAACGACTACTCATTCCGCGACATGAAAATAGACATGGGCGGCGATACAATCAAACTCCATTACATGTATTTTACTGAAGAAAACAACAAAATAAGAGTTGATCCTATCAATACCTCGCTCGGGATCCTTGAGTAGCGGAGAAATCAGTGCACCTCACCATCCACCGGGGGTCAAAGGAAATCGGCGGCACGCTGATCGAGCTCAAAACTGAAACAACACGGATATTAATCGATGCGGGCTACCCCTTGTTCCTCAATAATGCGCCGATTGAAGACAATATCGCCAACCTACCTCCTACCGAGCTTCTTAATCTTGGAGTTCTTCCCAAAATAAAAGGACTATACTCTTGGGACAGTCCAGATTTCAACGCAGTCGTGATTTCGCACGCACATATTGACCACTATGGGCTTCTGAAATATATCAACCCAGCAATCCCCGTTTACATGTCTAAGGGCACTGAAAAACTAATACAAATCTCTCAACGTTTTCACATTTGCGATTGCTTCGATTTGGACATCAGAAATTTCTCAATGCACAAGCAAATTCAAATTGGGGACATGAGGATAAAACCCCATTTGATGGATCACTCAGCTTTTGACGCTGCTGCATTTGAAATCACCAATGAAGATAAAACGATTGTCTATTCAGGTGATTTTCGCGGACATGGACGAAAGTCTAAATGCCTCGACTATTTCATTCAAACGGTAAAAAAACATCCCGAGATACTTCTCATCGAGGGATCCATGCTCGGACGCCTTGACGAGCAAATGATGACTGAAAGCGAAATCGAGGCAGCAATCGTTGAGCGAATGGGGAGCCGCAAGGGACCTCTGCTTTTTCAATGTTCAAGCCAGAACATAGATCGCCTTGTCAGTTTCTACAGGGCTGCTTTGAGGTTAAATCGGAAATTTGTGGTCGATGTTTACACGGCCAATATACTTCACGAGCTCCGAAAACTCGGGAATAACCTGCCTTATCCATCACCGGAATACCCGAACATCAAGGTGTTTTTCCCTTTTAAGCTGACGAGAAAAATATTTAACGATATTGGCGAAGAGTACGCCCTGCGCTTCACGGACTACTATATTTCCCGAGATCGACTTAAAACCGACCAGGAAAGTCTAGTCATGGGATCGCGTCCTTCCATGCGCGTGGACATAGAAAAGTGCGGGTTGCATGACGGTGTGTTCCTGTATTCCTTATGGAAAGGTTATCGCAACGAGTCAAACCAACAATCTTTTGAAAAGTCTTTGGAGGAAAGAGGCTTTTCGTTAGAAGCCCTCCACACTAGTGGACACGCCTCTGTCATTGATATAAAGCGGGTCATCAACAGTCTTGATCCTCAAAAGGTGGTACCGATTCACACGTTGCACCCTGGTGCCTTTTGTGAGTTTTCGGACAGGACAGAACTCCAAGAGGATGGGGTCGCGTTCGAGGTGTAAAAGGGACTGGTTGGTTATTCCCGTACGAGACGCTTCCGATGAATGCGCAAGGGTGAGGGAAGAAGTCGGCAAGCTACCACGCACTTCAATCCACTACTCTATTATCTGGATTAATTCGTCACTGACCCCGCAAAGTCCCATATGTACTGGACTCTAACAGGTCATTGTAAAAAGTTCTTTGGATTGTTAGACTAACCATCAATCCAATGACTTCAAGTATATTTACCGAACTGTTTGGCTCGTTAGAATTATCACTAATCGAGCGCCCTAGATTTAAAGAGTGTAAACCGTCAGCGATAAACGAACACTTTTAGAAGAGGCAAAATATATGGATAAAACTGAATTATTGTTAAAAGAACTTACCGAAGCCAGCGGTATTCCCGGTTATGAGGGCGGCATTCACTGCATCATGAAACGACACTTTGGTAAGTTGGGAGAAGTATCAGGTGACAAACTGGGCAGTGTCATATGTGTTCAGAAGGGTACGCAAGCAGCACCGCGCATTTTAATGGCCGCTCACATGGATGAGATTGGCTTCATGGTGAAACTCATCACCCAGGAAGGATTTTTAAAGTTTGTGCCGCTCGGTGGTTGGCCTAACCAGCACATGGTGGCCCAGCGAGTGTGTATCGAGACATCAATTGGGCAGGTTGTCGGCGTTATAGGTACACCACCGCCGCATCTCTTACCCGAAAAAGAACGCAATAAGACCATTGACAAGAAAGACATGTACATTGATATCGGTGCCACCTCCAAAGCCGAGGTTGAGGCTGCGGGAGTGAAAGTCGGTGATCCTATCGTTCCCATAAGTGAATTTACCGTGTTATCGGTCAAACAGCCGACTTATATGGCAAAGGCTTTTGATGATCGTGTCGGCTGTGCCATACTGATTTCAGCGATGGAATCGCTGACTGGCGAAGATCACCCCAATACCCTCTTTGGCGTGGGCACAGTTCAGGAAGAAGTGGGATTACGAGGCGCCACCACCAGCGTTGAGTTGGTAGCACCCGATGTGGCAATAATTTTGGACATCGGGCCAATAGGTGATGTTCCAGGAATCAAGGCCGATGAATCAGTGACGCGTCTTGGAGGCGGGCCGAATCTGGTGGTTTATGACACAAGAATGATCCCCAACCTCAAGCTTAGAGATTTAGTTATCAGCACCGCCAAAGAATTAAACATCCCGTTGCAATTGGACACGCTGGAGTTTGGAGGCTATGACGGTGGCGTCATCCATCTGTATAAGAGCGGTGTTCCGACAGTGGTTATTGCACTACCGACGCGACACGCTCACAGTCACAATTCAATTATCCGGCGTGATGATTTTGACCTTGCTGTATTATTAGTAACGGCTCTGGTGCGGAAGTTAGATGAGGCAACTGTGGCCGGTTTGTGTGATTAGTACGAGCAGCACTCCATGTGTTCGTAATATACACGACCGCTTATTATCTGGGCTATCCGGCAGGGAGTTGAGTCTCAATGCTGGTGCAATAATCCATCATCCCTCAAATCACCATGATCTCCGACTGAGGCACTTCAAACTCCGTGGAACATATTTCGCATTTGAAGATGACTCTTCCCAAAGAATGGCCTGTTTTTTCAAACCTTGTAACGGAGGCGTATTCCCCGTCCACAGGGCATTTTGCAGTGAGCGAGTAGCGGTATTTTGTTTCCGGGTCTATTGTGCTGAGTTCCCCAAGATCGAACATTTTCTTGATCATTTTCGGGGCTTTCTTGGCTTCCATTGTTGGCCTCCTTCACGTAATACAAGTGGGACACTCTGATTGTATGCCTTCGTCGGGCTTCAGGCAAAGCGACGAAAACGAAAATCCCACCCTATCACCATGTTTAATCGCTTCACCACCTCGTCCTAGTTCTTCAGCTTCTGATTTAAGCGGGGAATCTCACGTTCTCGGCGGCGATAATAATTGTTGGGAGGAGGTAGGATAAAATATATTTTTATTAACCATTGAATCCGCTCAGGTGATGGCTTAGAATGAACTCAATCCCCGATAGAGGAGTTTTTTTAATGGCCGAGTATATCAAACCAGTTTCCCGGCGGCGTTTTGTCAAAGGGGTAACGGTGGCCGGCGCCGGCATTGCCATGTTCGGATTGGATGCCTGTGTAGGGGATGCAGACAAATCCGAGGGGCAACCTGAAGACGATCTTTTACACTTCCAGGGATTTGGCAAGACGGCCGGGGGAGAATGGGATGCTGAAGCTGCTGTCAGCGCGCAGGGGTTCAAGAGCGGTGACGACGTTGAGTTGTCTCTCACCCTGATGGTGCCAAATTCAATGATCACAGCTCTGGCACAATCCAAAATACTCGCGGACGGCTTCTGCCTGCTGGTCACTGCCGAACGAAGTTTCGATTTCAACGGTATTCAACGATTGCCGTCCGATGAAAAAATGTCAACGCTCATTACCCCGACCGGCCTGGCCATTGAAGGCGGAGTGCAGGGAGCGGTTACCAAGAGATACGGCTACACCTGGAAAACACCGGTGGATGAATACGTTACTGTACCCATGACGGCGAGCACAGCTTCACTCGATGAGCGCAAAGTTGATTTTACGGTTAAAACGACTATGCCGGCGGATATTCCCCCGGGCATTTACCGGTTGAGGCTGGACCTGGGGGTTACGGCGCAGGAGAAGCGTTACAGCATGGCGGGGTATAAATTCGCGACCCGGCCATCAGCGGCGAACAACCCCGCCGAATCCCATTTTTATTCGCCACCTATCCGGGTAAGCGGGACCGCCTCAGACGGCCGTCCGGTTGACGCAACGGCGATCAAACCCAGGATACCCTGGACTTTATTGTCCGCCTATAATTCCAATGGGTATGCCGGGGTTGTGGCCGATGAAGATAAACCGAATTTTGCCCTGTCGCCCCGCACCATTATACCCGACGATGTGATACTACCGATGTACGGAGACGACAATAAAACTGTTGCCTCATATTCTCTGGAGCCGCGTTTTCCAACTCAAACGATCGAGGCACGAAATGGCATACCCTTGAACAACCTGGCCGGAGAGTTGGCCTTGTCTGTAAATGGGCCCGATGGTCAAATGGTTGACCTGGGAAAAGCGCAGTTCACGGGCAAAGCGGGGGATTGGCCTACGACCAAGAATCCGACCTTCACTGCCTGGAAACCCTGGGCTTACGGCGATTACATCGTAAAAGCCGCCGGTTTCATCGTCGATACCTGGGGTAACCGGTACGAAGGCGGAGGGACATATCATTTTACCATCGCCAAACGCATGACGCTGGCTACAGCGACGTTCCAGGGCCATGCTTTCGCCGTCGGCGGCAGGTACGGGCGGGACCTGGGGTTTGCCCCGGCGGTGCCGGCCGAGGTCAAAGGCACGGCAACGCTATTTGTTAATTCCAACCCGGCGGATAAACGCACCATCACTTTTTCCGGTACAGCATCGCCATCTGGCTTGTTCACCGCAGCGCAGGGAAATGCCCAACTCATCCTGGACGCGCCGGGAGAATATGCCGCCTATATCACCGCCCGGTATACCGATCAGGAAGGCCACCTGTGGGCCTGCAGCATGCGCCATGCGGGTATCGTTTATCCAACAGACTCGAGTATCGTGGCGCATGGCAAAAAACTCACCATCTCAGGCAAGTACGTCGACCGCGGGGAAACCCATTTCGAAGGTTATGTCGATAGCGACGGAGAAAACCACCTGGCTCATATCAATTTCCCCTATAACGCCGGCGATGTCCTACTGATCGGATCGGAGCAGCAGGGGGCAAATAAGATCGAGCCGATGCTGCTGTACGACATCAAGGCGAAGCCGTTCACTTATGAAGCCGGCTGGCAAACTATCGGCGCGACAAATGTGCAGATCAAGACTTCGAACGGACTGTCGCCGCACCTGTTTCCCGAATACATAACCGACCGGGCATATTTTTACGGCGCCGCGCCGCGGCCGGGATTCATGTCGCGATTCATCGTCGGCGAGAACGGGGTGAAAGCTCCCTACTGGCCGGTTTCACCAAACTCGTTCGGCGGCCAGATCAACGCCTCTTCCAACGGCGATTTGCCGGGCACGATTTATCGATTGATCGGCGGTGTGGCCGTTTTCAACCAGGACGAGCCCCCAGCCTATGCGGGCTACCTGGCGTCCAGCTTTGTCATGCCGGGCAAGAGCAATAATAACCGGGTGATCGCGGCAGGGAGCGAGGATTTACTGGGAGCCGACGGCACCAGGGCCCGGCTCTTCATGGTAAGCATCCGCCCGGGGATGACCTACGAAACTGGGGCTTCATTCACGCCGGTGGCTCAGATCGATCCGGTGCTGCCGGCAGCGGTCAAATTCACCCTGACCCGCCCGGACGGGCGGGTGTTAGTAGCCGAGAATACCGGTGATGCCGGCGGATCCTTCGTCGGGAAAGAAAAATGGATACTGGATATACCGGGTGTATATACTTTTTTCATCGAAGCGGACTGGCAGGGCAACAAAGGCTATATGCCGGGATTGCCCAAAGACGGCGGTAAAATCTTCGTCGTCGAGCGCGAACAATTGCCTCAGAGCCTGAATTTAAGGCTGGTATTGCCGGAACAGACTGTTTTTGCCCAAAACGGGTCCATGAACATCAATGGTTTGAGCACCGGCAGCGAGGTTCATTATGCCGCGGTGACGCCGGGCGCGGTCACCATCCAGGGAGTTATCCCGGTGAAGTCCGGCAAGTTCAACTTGGTCTTTGATCCGGCAGTCATTGCCCAAGGAACACCTCTGTATGATATCAAAAACCTCAAAACGGGCAAGCCGGAGGTGAAAAGAGTTATCCACCTCACCCTGTTCAGCAGGGAAAAGGCCGCTGACGGAACAAGCTATCACTCGTTCGTACGGCTTATCATCCGGGGCACGACGGTTTTATATACGTATTAGCTGCCAACGCTGAAAGATGAGGGCAACTAGTCTTTTTTACCGCCGATATAACTGAAGCCGACGAGGGCACCGGTGACCACCGCGATGCTCAGTCCAAAAAACAGCGTCCCCTGCGGGTCTTCCCACACCACCAGGTGCTTCAGGAACACGATGCCCATGACCATGATGACGACGCTGGAAAGCTTCACCTTCAGATCATGCAGGTTCCTGATAATCAGCCACTCAGGCAGCGTCAGGTTACCGAGGAACAGTTCATAGATGCCAAGGGAGAAAATGAGCAGCACAGTGGCGATAAGGAAGATGTCCATCAGCTCGATGAGCGGAACGACATCGATGCCGCCGTTGAAGAAACCCAGGAGCACTTCAACAGAGTGCACCAAGCCCCAGCCGAAGGCCACCACCGAGGCCAGCAGCGACGCGGCAACGGCGATCAGGGTGATGTACTTGCTTTTCTCCAGTAAAGTGCGCAACAGACCGGCTTTCTCCGGTTCGGAAGGACCGGTTGTTTGTGGGTGAATCACCGGCGGATTATATCAGATTCCCCGGCGGGGCGGCGAGTAGCCTCGCATGACTATTGTTGGGGGTTTTAGCGGTGGAGTTGGGTTCAGTGTCTTAAAACACCGAGATACTGAAGAAAAAGGGAATAATGCCTCCGGCGTGTGGTACTATTACCCCCATGTCCCCCGCGATTGAAGGCCTGTCTCACGTAGAACTGAACGACCGGTTCGTGCAGGCGCTGGAACTCATGGAGCGGACGGATAAAAGCGTCTTCATCACCGGGCGCGCCGGGACGGGCAAGTCCACGCTCCTAACCTGGTTCCGGAAAACCACCGCCAAAAAGGTGGCGGTACTGGCGCCGACCGGTGTGGCGGCTTTGAACGTCAAGGGGCAGACCATCCACTCCTTCTTCGGCTTCAAGCCCAACGTCACCCTGGATAAGGTCAAGAGGAGCAAGGGGAAGGGCGGCGGCCAGAGCCTCTACCGCAAGCTCGACGCCATCGTCATCGACGAGATATCCATGGTGCGGGCCGACCTGCTCGACTGCGTCGATAAGTTCATGCGGCTGAACGGCCGCGACCCGGAGGCGCCCTTCGGCGGCGTCCAGATGATCTTCATCGGCGATCTCTACCAGTTGCCGCCGGTCATCAGCGGCGAGGAACGGGGGGTGTTCGGGTCACTCTATGAAACCCCCTATTTCTACGGCGCCCGGGTCTTCAGTTTGTTCAAGATGGAACTCCTGGAACTGGAGAAAGTCTACCGGCAGAGCGACCAGGGGTTTATAGATATCCTGAACGCCATCCGCAACAACTCCATCACCCCGGAAGGCCTGGAGCGCCTCAACCGGAGGTGTTTGCCGGACGAGATACTGGGGCCGGACGAAGGTTATATCTGCCTGACCACCACCAACGCCGCCGCCGGGAGCATCAACGAATCCCGGCTGGAGAGCCTGGCGGATCGCTCTTATCGCTTCACAGCTAACATCGAGGGCGATTTCGGCAAAGAATACCTGCCGACCAAGGTCGAACTCGAAGTGAAACCCGGCGCCCAGATCATGCTGCTCAATAATGATGTCATGGGACGCTGGGTCAACGGCAGCATCGGGCGGATCACGGAGATCGAAATTGACGGCGATGATTATGTCATCCACGCCGAACTGACCGATGGCAAAACCGTCGAGATCACCCCATTCACCTGGGAGATCTCCCGCTTCTTTGTGGAGGACGGCCAACTGCGCTCGGAACCGGCGGGCTCCTTCACCCAGTTCCCGCTGATGCTGGCCTGGGCGGTGACCATCCATAAGAGCCAGGGCAAGACCTTCGACAAGGTCATCGTCGATATCGGCCGCGGGGCTTTCGCCTGCGGCCAGACTTATGTCGCCTTGAGTCGCTGCACGGCGCTGGAGGGACTGATACTCAAGAAGCCGATACTCAAGCGCCACGTTATGACCGACTACCGCATCATGGATTTCATGACCCGGTACCGCTACGGTGAGGCGGCCGCCGCCTGCCCTGTAGACGATAGAAGGGCGATGATCGAAGACGCCATCGAAAGCGGCACCGCGCTCAGGATAACCTACCTCAAACCATCCGACGAGAGATCCGTCCGCACCATCATCCCCCGCGAGGTTGGGGAGATGGGGTACGGCGGCAAGTCATATTTGGGGGTCCGGGCGTTCTGTTTGACGCGAAAGGAAGACCGGGTTTTCCGGGTGGACCGGATATTGGAGATGGAGGGGGTGGGGTTGCCGGGTGGGGAGTGATGACACTCGCCCAGTGAGACGAAAGTCGAGCTCGCGGCATTCGATGTGATGGGGGCATCGCAAATCTCTCTTAATCTCTCTTTACGAAAGAGAGAGACGCGAATTGGGTCGAAGGCTGAATGAAGCTATGCGATTATTGACACCTTGTCCCGGTCCGGTTAACATAGGGAACACATGTTAGCCCGCGTCATGACCTGCGCCTTACTCGGCCTCGAAGGCACCATCGTCGAGGTTGAAGTGGATATTGCTCCCGGTTTGCCCAGCTTTACCGTGGTGGGACTGCCCGACGCGGCCATCCAGGAAGCGCGTGAACGGGTGCGGGCCGCGGTTCGTAATTCCGGGTTCTTTTTTCCCATGAAACGGGTGGTAGCCAGCCTGGCGCCGGCGGATTTCAAGAAGACCGGCCCAGCTTATGACCTGCCCATCGCCCTGGGTATCCTCTTAAGTTCCAATCAGCTTACCGCCGACGTTTCCGGTATCGCGTTCCTGGGCGAACTATCGCTCGAAGGCAAGCTGCGCCATACCGGTGGGATCCTGCCTATGGTGGCGCTGGCTTACCAGCATGGCTACCGCCGGGTCACCGTACCCGCCGAGGACGCCGCCGAAGCCTCCATGGTGGAAGGCGTGGAAGTCATCCCCATCAAGACCCTGGCCGAACTGGCGGCTTACCTCTCCGGCGAGATTGCACTGCCGCTGCCGCCCGAGCGCCCCGCCCCGCCCGAGCTTCCACCCGACTACGGCATCGATATGTCTCATATCAAAGGCCAGGAGCACGTCAAGCGGGCGCTTGAAGTGGCTGCCGCCGGTACCCACAACGTGGTCATGTCTGGCCCGCCCGGCTCCGGCAAGACTATGCTGGCGCGGGCTTTAACCACCATCCTGCCGCCCCTGTCCAACGAGGAGGCGCTGGAGGTGACCAAGATCTATTCCGTCTCCGGCTGCCTGCCGCCGGGGATACCCATGATGAAGGAGCGGCCGTTCCGCTCACCGCATTACACTACTTCCGCGGCGGGGCTGGTGGGCGGGGGGCACTGGCCGCGGCCGGGTGAGATCACCCTGTCGCACCGCGGCGTGCTTTTCCTGGACGAGCTGCCGGAGTTCGGCCACAATATGCTGGAGGTGCTCCGGCAGCCGCTGGAGGACCGGGTGGTCACCATCAGCCGCTCCCAGGGATCGGTGACCTTTCCGGCCAATTTCATGCTGGTGGGCGCCATGAATCCCTGCCCGTGCGGTTATTACGGCGACCCGCTTAAAGAATGCCGCTGCGCCCCGGCCCAGATCACCCGCTATCAGAACCGCCTGTCCGGGCCGTTCCTGGACCGGGTGGATATCTTCATCGAGGTGCCGAGGGTGGATTATGACAAGCTGTCCGGCAATCACCAGGGGGAAGCGTCGGCGGCCATTTCGGAACGCGTCAGCAAAGCCAGGAAGCGGCAATCGGAGCGTTTTACCGGCTCCCGGCTGGTGGCCAACAACGATATGACGGCGGCGGATATCAAGCGGCACTGCGCCCTGGATACCCCGGCGGAGAGCCTGCTGAAGACCGCCATGCGGCAGTTATCTCTATCCGCCCGCGCTTTTCACCGGACGCTGAAGCTGGCGCGCACCATCTCCGACCTGGATGGCAGCGACCTGATCAAAGCCCACCACATGGCCGAGGCGTTGCAATACCGGCCGCGCCTGACTGTTTAACTAATCAGCCGAATGAGCTAAGATAAGACGATGGCGACAGATAGCGGAAAAAATCCGATCACTGATGAACCGGATAAAGATGAGTCCCAGCCCTGGCTGGTGCGGAACGTCCGTCGCAATTTTCTAACCGGCCTCCTGGTGACGGTCCCGGCGGCGCTGGTGGTCATCGCCCTGTTGTGGTTCTTTACTACCATCGACAGCGTCCTGCAACCCTTTATCCAGTTCTTTTTTGGAGAACCGATCACCGGATTGGGTTTCGCCATCACCCTCGTTCTTATCTACCTGGCCGGGATACTGGCCTCCAACATCGTCGGCAAGAGACTCATCCAGTTCGGTGAAGCGATCGTCGGCCGGCTGCCGATACTGCGCCAGATCTACAACGCCGCCAAGCAGGCCATGAACAGTATCTCAGGGGCCAGCAGGGCCAAGGCGGCCTTCCGCGAAGTGGTGCTGGTGGAATTCCCGCGGAAAGGCATCCGGGCGGTGGCTTTCATCACCAACGAGATCCAGGACGCCGACGGCCGGCAGCTTATCGCGATTTATATCCCGACGGCGCCGGTGCCGACATCAGGCTATTTTGCCCTGGTTACTGAGGAAGAGATCACCCGCACCAATATATCGGTGGACACGGCGATGAAGATGGTTATTTCCAGCGGCATCGCCTCGCCGCAGGAGCTGGACGCCCGTATCGGCGGGCGGGTACCGCTACGACCCGAATAACAACCCTAGAACCACCACCAGCACACCGATAGCCACAGAAATCCAGCCACCGGTCCGCAGCGACCCAGGTTCCGGCCTTACCGGATTGTGGGTCACAAACTCCCGGAGGTCCCGTTTCCCGGCAAGAGCGTTGTAATACCCCTTTTCCTCACGGGAACCGAACAGTAAAAGCACTACACCGACGACGATAAAAAAGGCGCCCAGGCCTAAAACTATCGCGTTGTCACCGGACATGGGGTTCCCCCTTTATTCCGTCGAGTTTGAATCTGTCCATATGCCGGAATTATAGATTGTTGCCGTAACGTTAGCAAGGAGTGGTACCGATTAATAACGAGAGGCGGCTCCCCGATCGGGGAGCCGCCTCTTTGAATCCTGATTGACGCCGGTTATTTGACTTGAACGGTGGCGCCGACGGCTTCCAGCTTCTCTTTGGCGCTGGCCGCCTCTTCCTTGCTGACCGCTTCTTTGACCGCTTTGGGGGCGGCTTCGACCAGATCCTTGGACTCTTTGAGGCCGAGGTTGGTCAGTTCGCGGACGACGCGGATGACGTTGATCTTGTTGGCGCCGATGTCCTTGAGGATAACATCGAATTCGGTCTGCTCTTCAACCGGAGCCGCCGGTTCAGCCGAGCCGCCGGCAGCGGGAGCCGCAGCCATCTGGACCGCCGCGCTGACGCCGAACTCTGCTTCGAGAGCCTTGACCAGCTCAGCCAGTTCCATCACATTCAGTGCCTTGATTTCCGTGATAATGTCGTTAACAGCCATGGTTTCTAATCCTCCGTTTTTATATCTCTATTTTATTTGGCTTCTTCTATTTGCTTGAGGCGTCCGTTCAAGACGGTTACCAGTCCCTGGATAGGCGCGTTGAGAGTGCCTACCAGCCGGTAGATGGGGGTCTGGATACCGCCCAGGACCTTGGAGATCAAGACCTTCTTGGGCGGCAGTTTGGACAGGGTGGTCACGTCTTCGGCGCTCAGGGGGCTGGATCCAAGAAATCCTCCGGCGACCGTCATCACCGATTTGGAGGTTACGATGTGCTCCAGAACCATTTTAGCCGGCGCAGCCACATCTTCACCGAAACCATACGCCATGGCGATGGGGCCGTCGAACACCGGAGCCAGCTTGTTTTTGCCCGCGCCGTTGGCGGCGTTCTTCACCAGGGTGTTCTTCACCACTTTATAACCGACCTGGGACTGGCGCAGCTTGGTGCGTAGTTTAGTCAGTTCCGCGGTGCTGACACCACGGTAATCCGTGATGATGGCCACGCTGGCTTCTGAAATGATCTTTTCCAATTCATCGATAGTCTGCTGTTTTTTGAGTCTTACTTTGGCATTGGGCATTCTCTACCTCCTCAGGTTAATAATAAAAAAAGTCCCTGCACGCGCAAGGACTTAAAAATGCGGACCATTCACAGATCCCTATCTTTTTCCTCGGCGGGCATTGCATTAAGTCCCGGAAACCGGGACACCGGCTGTCTTCGGATATTCTTTTGTAAAACGGTGTCAATCTTAACACTAATTGTCGCCCCCCGGCAAGGGCGGGCCGGCTACGATGCCGTCTAAACTCCGGCCAGGGCCATAACCGATCTCATATCCAGCTTGATGCCGGGACCCATGGTGGTACAAACGTAGGCGCTTTTGATGTACTGACCCTTGGCGCCCGGCGGCTTGGCGCGTACAATGGCGTCGACCAGAGAGGTCATGTTGCCGAGTATCTTGTCTTCCTCAAAGCTGGCCTTGCCCAGGATGACATGGATGATGGCGGTGCGGTCCAGTTTGAACTCTACGCGCCCCATGCGAGCTTCTTTGATGGTCTGCGGTAAATCCGACGCGGGCACGACGGTGCCAGCTTTGGGGTTAGGCATAAGACCTTTGCGGCCCAGCATCTTACCCAGCTTACCGACCTTGCCCATCATCTCGGGAGTGGCGATAGCCACATCGAAGTCCAGCCAGCCTTCGTTGATCTTGGCGATCAGGTCATCGGCGCCGACATAATCAGCTCCGGCGTCGCGGGCGATCTTTTCGGCGTCGCCCTGGGCGAACACCAGAACCCGTACCTGCTTACCCAGACCGTGCGGCATCAGGGCTACGCCACGGACGACCTGGGCGGAGTTGCGGGGATCGAGCCCCATCTTGAGATGCATTTCAAATGTCTCGTCGAATTTGCAGGTGGCGGCCTTGCGGGCCAGGCTGATGGCTTCCGCCGGGGCGTAATCCTTACCGGATTCGACCAGTTTTTCTACGGCTTCAAAACGTTTACCATGGTCTGCCATTTTATTTTACCTTTATCCCCATACTCCGGGCTGAACCTTCAATAATGCGTTCGGCGCCGGTTACATCTACAGCGTTCAGGTCTTTCATCTTCATCTGGGCGATCTCACGCAATTTAGCGCGGGTAATCACCGGCGGTTCATTATGTCCCGCGTTGCCGGCGCCCTTGGGTACACCGGCGGCTTTCTTGAGCAGGTCGGTAGCCGGGGGGGTCTTGGTGACGAAGGAAAACGACCGGTCATCGAAGATGGTGATCTCTACCGGTACCACCGTGCCTTCCATGGAGGCGGTACGCTCGTTGTATTCCTTGCAGAAGCCCATGATATTGACGCCGTGCTGACCTAGCGCCGGACCGATCGGGGGTGCCGGATTAGCCTTACCCGCCGGGATTTGCAGCTTTACTATTGCCTTAATTTTTTTAGCCAATGTTTATCTCCTTGAAACGCCGTAGGAACCCTACTAGAGTTTCTCCACCTGTAAAAAGTCCAGTTCCACCGGTGTCTCCCGGCCGAAAAGGGAAAGCAGAACCTTGACCTTGCCCTTTTCCGTGTTTACCTCATCAACCATGCCGATGAAATCTATGAACGGCCCGTCGATCACCCTGACGCTCTGTCCCTTCTTGAAGCCCACCTTGACCCTGGGAGCCTCGGCTTCCATCTGGGTGATGATGCGGTCAACTTCATGAGGCTGAAGCGGCGTCGGTTTACCGCCGGTGCCGACAAATCCGGTGACTCCCGGAGTATTGCGGACGATATTCCAGTTCCGGTCGTTCATCAACATCTGAACAATAACGTAACCGGGCAGTATCTTGCGCCGGATGCTCCGCCGCTGGCCGTTTTTAACTTCGACCTCTTCCTCGGTGGGTACCTCAACCCGGCCGATCTCTTCACTCAGATCCAGTGTCTGAATGCGTTCGCCCAGATTTTTCTTCACCCTTTCCTCATGACCGGAGTAGGTGTGAACCACGTACCACTTCTTATCGTTTTCCGTCAACTCAAGTACCCTTCAGGTTGCGCCTTAAAAAGACCGTCTGCGCTGTTAATCTAAAAGAAACGTATCCACCAGGAAAGACAGGCCGTAATCCAGCGCACCAAGAACCAGTCCCACGCTTGCGGCCACTACCAGCACCATAACGGTCAGTTTCTGTGTCTCCCCGCGAGTCGGCCAGGTTACCTTCTTGAGTTCGGCGATGATATCACCGAAGAAGCTGGGTTTGGGGGGAGCCGCCGGCCTGGTGGCCGGCGGCTTATTCTGCGACTTTTGCATCGTTTGCTTTCGCCCCTGTTCCGTTACTTGGTTTCCCGGAATAAGTGGTGCGTCCGGCAACGAGGACAATACTTATTGATTTCCAGGCGCCGCGCATCATTGCGCTTGTTCTTGGAGGACGTATATACCCTCTCGCTGCACGTGGTGCAGGCGAAGGTGATGATGATCCGGTTCTCTGTCTTAGCCATATTACTCCAGAATTTCGGTGATGGCGCCGGCGCCTACGGTGCGGCCGCCCTCACGGATGGCAAAACGAAGACCCTTTTCCATTGCCACCGGGTAGATCAGATTGATCTTCATCTTGATGTTATCACCAGGCATCACCATTTCCACGCCGGCAGGTAGTTCGATGTTACCGGTTACATCGGTGGTGCCGATGTAGAATTGCGGTTTGTAACCGTTGAAGAACGGAGTGTGGCGGCCGCCTTCGTCCTTGGACAGTACATAAACCTCGGCCATAGCGCTGGTATGCGGTTTGATGGAGCCGGGCTTGGCCAGTACCTGGCCGCGTTCAAGGTCAGTGCGCTCAACGCCACGGAGCAGCAGACCGACGGCATCGCCGGGCTCGGCGCTGTCAAGCAGCTTATGGAACATTTCGACGCCGGTGACCACGACCTTGCGGGAATCATGGTGCAGACCGACGATCTCGACTTCTTCACCGACCTTGACCATGCCGCGATCGACGCGGCCGGTGGCCACGGTGCCGCGGCCCTTGATGGAGAATACGTCTTCAATCTGCATCAGGAACGGCTTGTCCTTGGGACGTTCCGGCATGGGGATGAAGGTGTCGACGGCATCCATGAGTTTCAGGATGCGGCCGCACCACGGGCATTCTTTCTTGCCGCAGGCGCATTCCAGCGCTTTGACGGCGGCGACCCGAACGACCGGGGTATCATCGCCGGGGAACTTGTATTTGTTGAGAAGTTCGCGCACCTCAAGTTCGACCAGTTCCAGAAGCTCTTCGTCTTCCATGATGTCGACCTTGTTAAGAGCTACCACGATGGCCGGAACCTGCACCTGACGGGCCAGCAGTACGTGCTCGCGGGTCTGGGGCATGGGGCCGTCGGGAGCGCTGACCACCAGGATAGCGCCATCCATCTGGGCGGCGCCGGTGATCATGTTCTTGACGAAGTCGGCATGGCCGGGGCAGTCGATATGAGCGTAATGGCGGGTGGCGGTCTCGTACTCCACGTGGGAGATAGCGATGGTCATACCGCGGGCTTTTTCTTCAGGCGCGTTATCGATGGAATCGAAACTGCGCTTCTGGGCCAGACCGGCGGCGGCCAGCACCGTGGTGATGGCGGCGGTCAGCGTGGTCTTGCCGTGATCGACGTGACCGATGGTGCCGACGTTGGCATGAGGTTTGGAACGATCGAACTTCTGTTTAGCCATTGTATTATTTTTCCCCCTTTAGATTTCTTTTATCTGGAGCCCACAATCGGATTCGAACCGATGACCCCGTTCTTACCAAGAACGTGCTCTACCTGCTGAGCTATGTGGGCAACCGTAACATTATAGGTTTTCCCAACTGTGTTGTCTAGCCACCAAGGTATAAAAAACTGGAGAGGACTGGGTTCGAACCAGTGAAGCCCTTTCGAGCGGCAGTTTTACAGACTGCTCCGATTAACCACTCCGGCACCTCTCCACGTGCGGCGGCTAAGCCCGAGAGGGGATTCGAACCCACTAACCTACCGATTACAAGTCGGTTGCGCTACCATTGCGCCACTCGGGCAGACGCTGGTCATTCTTCCGAACGGCCAGACCTCTGCTTTTTCAAACAGAAAGACATTATATGTAATCTGGCACGTCTACGTCAAGAAACGTACGACCCGGCAGCATAGTATGATTACGGTTTGTCGGGGTTACCACGGTATCTCGATGCGCCGGAAAGCCTCGGCCATGATAAACTCTTCGCCATCAGCGGCCGCCGAGGCCCGTGCCTTGATCCGGTCCAGCCGGTCCATGAAATCGGCTTCCACCTGGCTTTTGTGGCATTTTATGGCCTCAAGTTTAAGGGTAAAGGTCGATGTAATATCAGACTTGTAATTGGAGTCTTCAGCGCCGGCCAGCCAGACCTCGCCCACTTTATGCGGTTCATAGCCGTTAGCCAGGAGGTCGGGGTAGGCCAGATGGTCGCGAGAATACGGGAAAACAGCGTCCATGACCGCCTCTCCGCATTGCCGGTGATCCCGGTGCCACCAGATGTAACGCTGGTAGGGGGAGTGAGTGATGACCAGGTCCGGACGATAACCTCTAACGAGGCGCACCAGTTCCTTGCGCAGATCCGGCGTGGCTTCGAGTCCCTGGTCGGGATACCCTAAAAACACCACTTCGGCCACTCCAAGTACCGCCGCCGCCGCCCGCTGTTCCACCATGCGGATTTCGACTAGCTTTGCAGGGGTCATATCGCGGTCGGAAGTGCCTTTATCCCCCGCGGTGCAGATGACATACACCACCCGCTTGCCTTCCCGGGTCAACCGGGCGATGGTGGCGCCGGAAGAAAACTCCGGGTCATCCGGATGGGCCATTATTACCAGAACGTCAGCTTTATCCATTACGCGTTACCTCGATAGTCCTCGATGCCAGAACCTTCCGGTAAACGCTAACGGCGCGTTCGGCAACGGCATCCCATCCGAAATCCCGCACGGAAGCATGCAGAGCATCCCGATCGATAGAATCCCTATTCAACCATGCCTCCAGCGCTTCCGCCATGTCCGCAGGGTCGTTGCCCGGCGTCACCGTTCCGGAGAAACCTTCCTTTATAAGCAACCGGGCGGCGCCGACATCGGCGGAAACCACCGGTACGCCGCAGGCGACGGCTTCAAGCGCCACCATGCCGAAGGTCTCGGAATAGGAGGGTACCGCCACCACATCGGCAGCGCTGTAATAACGCGGCAATTCACGCTGGGGAACAGCACCGATAAATTGAACCTTCTCATCGATTCCGAGCACGGCGGCCTGTTGTTTCAACCGTTCGAGAGCCGCCCTGCCGTATTCATCACCGCCAATGACGATCAGGCGGCAGTCCGGGGTCTTTACTAGACTCATCGTTCGGATCAACCGGTCGATGCCTTTGAGCTTGTCCAACCGGCCGACGTAGAGAACAGTGGGTGCCGCCGAAAGACCCAGTTTTTGCCGAGCCGCCGTCTTATCGACCGGACGGAAAAGATCGAGGTCAACGCCACAGGGCACGACACTGATCTTGCCCCCGGCGCATTCATGGTGCCGGATAACGGAAACTCTCTCTTTTTCGGTGCCGGAGAGGATATGGCAGCAGCCGGAAACGATATCCTGCTCCGTCACTAACCGCAAGGCTGGTTCAGGCTCGCCTAAACCCAGCTCATCCTTTGCCGCCCCGACCGTGTGGAAGGCGAAGACGTGCGGTATTTCCCAGTCCGCGGCCAGTTTCAGCCCCACTTCACCGGACAGCCAGTAGTGGCTGTGGATGAGATCGTAATCCGCACCATCCTGCGCCCGGAAGTCCTCGAGGTTTTCACAGAACTCCCGCAGGTGGTTGTACTGCGTGAGTTTACCCATTTCCTCGACGGCGCCGGCGCGGATATGGATCAGGCGAACCCCCGGGGCCAGGCGTTCCCATTCGGCGTCTTTCGGATCATGGGCACGGGTATAGATATCCACCGAATGACCCCGCCGCCCGAGCGCCGCCGCCAGTTCCCGGATATACACGTTCATGCCGCCGGTATCGCGCCCGCCCGGCTGCCCGATCGGACAACTGTGCACCGACAGCATGGCGATACGCAGAGACTTATCAGCCACCGGACAGCTCTATCCGGCAACGGGAGATCGGCATCTCCCGCCCGCCCAGATGGTATTTATATACCTCGGCGCCCTTGAGAAAATCGTATCTGATCATCTTTTGCTCGATAGCATCCTGAATGGAATAAACCTTGGATAGCAACCCGACACTGAGGCCGGAACGCTCCGGCTCGTAACCGCTGTTATAAAGATATCGGGTTCCATTATAATCGAAACACATGATACTGGCTACCGTTTGACCGTCCAGTTTCAGGTGACCGAAGCGCAGCCAACCAGCTTCATGCATCGCAGTCGATAGTTGATTGAAGTAAGACTCCATCTCTTCAGTCATGAACTCGGCTTTGTCCTGACGGCTGATACGCAAGAGGCGCAGGAGCGTGCGCAATTCACCCGCGATATCCTTTGGTGGCTTTATGTCAAATTCCAGGCTTCCGGCATCCCCCAGGCGGCGGCCTTTCCTTTTTAACTCATGGCGCTGGTGGGTTGAGAGCGCCGCCAGATACCCGACCCAATCATCCGGCAAAGGCATTTCAAGGGTAACATCGGTGTCTTCGGATTCGACCGGAAGGGATCGCTCCCGCGCTAACGGCAGCAGGTGTGTCATGACCTTCGAATCCGGCCGCAAGGACTCCAATTCGAGCCTCCGGACACCGGCGGATTTCAATTCATCGAGCACCGTGGTGAAAAATTCGGATTCCTTGCCATCAGCGACGATAAAATCAAGATAATCGCAAACATTGGCGCTGCCGATAAATCGGACGGTATCGCCTTTCCTCCGTAGCGGGGCTATACCGATGACCGTATCGTCACGGAGGACCAATCTGAGGAAAAGCTCATCGTCCCCCCCGAAGCTCTTCCACCAGGCGTCGATCCATTGCGGTGATACGAAGGGATGAGGCGCGGTGAGACCGTGTGAGATACCCGGCCACTCCGAAATGAACTCGCCGGTGCTTAGAGGTTTATGGGTAAACGGCATATAAATAAGGATAGCATGAGGCTTTCGACTTGTCATCCCCGGAACGTGTAGCATCCAACACTGTAGATTAAGATGCGACTATTAAAAATAACCATTGCAAAAACCTATTCCCAGGCATAGACTTATTCTTGAAATTTCCACGAGGAGGACAAACCGGTGGTTGAAAACATCAATTCCTACCCAGCCAGCCTGTCGATCGATTACCCGGATAAACCGCGAGACAGGGTGAGCGTCGCCTTCCGCCTCTTCATGGTTATCCCCATCGCAATAATTCTGACTTTAATCAGCGGCGGAGTCTCACAATACACTGTCGACAAAATAACCTACTCCTGGGGTAGTGCCGGGGGCATAATTTTCGCGGCCGCTGTAGCGATGATACTCTTCCGTCAGAAATACCCGCGCTGGTGGTTCGACTGGAACCTGGCTTTCGCCCGTTTCAATTACCGGGTCACGGCCTATATGGGGCTGCTGCGCGATGAGTACCCCTCAACCGACGAGGAACAGTCCGTTCACCTGGATCTGGTCTACCCTGATGTTAAAAAAGACCTGAACCGCTGGTTGCCGCTGGTAAAATGGTTCCTGGCCATCCCGCACTATATTGTGCTGGCTTTCCTGATGATAGCCGTCATCGTTTGCGTCATCTTTGCCTGGTTCGCCATCCTGTTCACAGGTTCCTATCCCAGGGCGCTCTTCGACTTCGTTGTCGGCGTGATGCGCTGGGGGCTGCGGGTTTCCGCCTATTCGGTCCTGCTGATTACCGACCGCTACCCGCAGTTCAGCCTGGAACCGTAGCTTAGGGCATCATGTTCTTGTCTTCGACGCCGACCAGGATGTCGTTGCCTTCCACCTTGACCTGATAAGTCAGCTCATCGGCGGTGGAGGGGAACTGGATCGGGCCCATTTTCGGTCCGCGCAGGTTTTTGCCGGTGGTGATGTCGAACTGGCTGCCGTGCCGGGGACAGGTTACGACATTGCCCTCGATGGCGCCTTCCGACAGGTCACCGCCCATGTGGGTGCACCACCGTCGTAAGGCATAGAAATTACCCCCGTGATTGAAAACGACCACATCATGTTCACCGATTCTGGCTGGCTTGCTCGCGCCCTCGGCGATCTCATCTTTGGCGGCTACTGTAATAAATTCCACGATGTCGTTTTCCATCCTTTTTCAGGTATTTATTCCTTCTTCATCATAAACCTGAATGTAAGTTAAGGCAAAAATTCCCGTGAAGACGCCGACCCGCTGCAACAATGACCAGTGGGTGTTTTACCTTTATGCCACAAAGGGCGAGGTTAACAATAGGAAATTGACCTAACTTGAAATATAAGTCAAGATTAATGATATGAAGTTATATACGGAGCAAGGACCGGGGTCCGGCCGCCATTCAGGCACCGACTTAACTCTAACCCCACTGCTCAGATCGTCTCGACAAGGGGACCGGGCAGCCATGTATCAGGATGAGAGTCCAAATAACATGAAGGAGACCTATCAACCTTGAAACCCGTCTGGCGCATTTTCAGTTCGGTTCGGTTGGCATTATGGATCATCCTGCTTCTGGCACTGGTGAGTATAGCCGGAGTTCTTCTCAGGCAGATGCCACCGGCGGTAACCGCCGACCCTGAATTAGTAGAACTGTGGTTGGAACAGATCGCTCAACCGGCATACGGCGGTATGACCAGCGTCTATAATTTCTTTGGTCTCTTCGATGTGTTTCATTCACCGATTTTTCTGATATTGGGTGGGGTACTCATCATCAATATCACCGTCTGCTCATTGAAACGGTGGCCTTCCCTGGTAAAAATCGGCCGGGGCGTGAATACGGATAGCGCCGCCCGGTTGCTGGATAAAGGTAACGCTACCAGAGGCACCAGCAAACTATCAGCTGCAGAAGCAACCACCACCTCAAAAGGTTTCTTCACAAGGCGCGGCTACCGTGTAAGAGAACATTTGGCAGACGGCGGCACGGTTCTGGTAGCAGATAAAAACCGTTTCGCGCCCTGGGGTACTTATGCCATCCACTTGAGCCTAATCCTGCTGATCGCCGGATACATATTCGGAAGCTATTCGGGCTATACCGATGACGCTTTTATTGTCGTGGAAGGCGAAACCCGGGCGGTAGGTTTCCCCTACGATGTCTCCATCCGCCTCGAATCGTTCGAGGACGAATATTATACCGACGGTTCCCCGAAAGACTATCGTGCCCAGGTGGAGTTGTTAGTCAATGCCCAGGTGGTTGAAGAAGGTTTGATCCGTGTGAACTATCCAATGGATTACGACGGACTGAAAATCTATCAATCTTTCTTCGGCCCCGCGGTAACATTGCTGATCAACGACGGTGAAGGACAGGAGATATTTCACGGACCCGTCACCCTGCCCAATCCATTTACAGTTGATGGGTTGTCGCGAAGCTCCGGCAGGTTGGACCTTCCCGGTAATGATATCTTTGTTTTTATCATCAATTCCGCCGGTCCCGCCGACCCAATAATCCCCCCGGGCGAGGTCCGCCTTGAGTTTTATGAGGGTTCCCTCCCGGAAAGCGAATTCATCGACGGTCTGAATACCCAGGTAGGCACCGCATTAGAATTCCAAGGCAACTCCTTCACTGTGGAAAACGAGTTACAGTTCTCTGGTTTCCAACTCAGAGAAGACCCCGGTCTATGGATGATCTGGACTGCCTTCACCCTGTTTATGATCGGCCTCGGTGTTGTCTTTTACTACCCCCATCGGCAGATCATCATCGCCGTTCATCCTGAAGTTAAGGGCAGCCGTTTTTCCTACAACATCCTGGGTAAGAAAGACTTAAATCCGGAAGAAATTCAGTCTTTCACCCAGGCCATTGGTGCAACCGGCCAGATCCAGCCGAAAAAACTTGAAAGGAAGTCATAGTCCATGCAGGCTATCTTTTTCTGGGCCAGTCTTCTTGCCCTTGGTTTCATCACCCTTTTGTTGATCGCTTACATCATAAGTCTTCGGAACGCCCGGGCGCAGGGCACGGGTGGCGGAACGATTCAGCAGATTCTCCTGGGCCTGATGGTCCTCGTTTTTATCCTACTGACAGGTGTTATTGCCACGCGCTGGATAGACACCGGCCATGGTCCTTTTTCAAGCATGTATGAATTCGCCATCGCCTTCTCCTGGGGTATCGTGGGTCTGGGGATCCTCTATTGGGCGCGTTTCCGGGTAATGCTGGTTTCCGGTGCATCCTCGTTGATTGCCCTCGCGCTGTTAGCTTACGCCGCCTTCCAACCGTCGGAAGCCTCGGAACTGGTACCCGCTCTGCAGCAAAGTTTTCTGCTATCTACACATGTCGCCGCCGCCGCGCTATCCTACGGTGCCTTCACCATCGGTTTCGTCTGCGCCATAATGTTCCTGATGCAGCGAAAACAGGTTAAACGCTGGATGCCGTCACCGGAAACCCTCGATCGCATCAGCTATCACACGGCCATCGTCGGGTTCCCATTACTCACCCTGGTCATCATCCTGGGGGCAATTTGGGCCGAGTATTCATGGGGGCGCTACTGGGCGTGGGATCCCAAGGAAACAGCTGCCCTGATCACCTGGTTCTTCTATGCCGCGTA
Organism: Dehalogenimonas sp. THU2; assembly: GCF_039749495.1. NCBI lineage: Bacteria > Bacillati > Chloroflexota > Dehalococcoidia > Dehalococcoidales > Dehalococcoidaceae > Dehalogenimonas > Dehalogenimonas sp. THU2. The sequence goes on from NZ_JBDLLU010000009.1 coordinate 55,246, forward strand.
TCTGCATACCAGGGTACTCAAAGGCTGGCAGGGCACCCGTTCCGCGATACTGCTGGTTATTGCTTTCATCGCAGTCATTTTCACGTTTTTCGGCAATTATTTCTTTTCGGGACTGCACGCTTTCGAGGTAGTGTAACCGGTCGCGAGTCGGGAGTTATGAGTCGCGGGTGAAAACCGAAAACAAAAAAGGCCGGTGGCGAGAGCCAACCGGCCTTTTATATTCACCCTTCGATATGATTAAGGGAACGGGGTTGCTAGTGTTTTTTCCCCGCCATTGCGGCGTGCGCCTTGGCGATGCACCGGTCCATGATCACCGTCAGGCCGGCCTCACGCGCTTTCGCCGCCGCGGCCTCATTGATCACACCCTCTTGAAGCCATAACACTTTCGCTCCGACGGCGATAGCCTCATCCACAATGGGCATGACCTTGTCCGAAGCGCGAAACACGTTTACTACCTCTATCGGGCCCGGCACGGACGCCAAGTCCGGGTAGCTTTGCCTTTCCAGGACTTTGTCGACGGTGGGGTTGACCGGTACCACCCAGTAATTGTTATCGCGCAAGTAAGCAAAGACCTTGTTCGAGTGCCGTTCGGGATCCGGCGAGGCACCAACAATGGCGATATTGCGATATCGGGTCAGTATCTCTTTTTCAACATTCATAACAATCACCTCAAATAAAGTCTTTCAACAATCCGGTGATGCTCTTCGGGTCCAGTTTTTCTTTCATCACAGGTGATTGTCCAGCCACACCGACATATTCATCGAACGTCTCGCGCTCGTTTCGGTAGATAACACCGGTGGGTATCTTGTCGCCCCACTCCAAAGCTTTTTGGAAAGCCGCTGCCCGATCGCCGGGATCGTAGCCTTTCTCATCCTCTAACTTGTACACCCGCTCACGGTACCAGTCATATGTATTCTTCTTGTTGAAGCTGACACACGGCTGGAGGATCTCGATGAGGGCGAAGCCTTTATGCTTGACCCCCTGCGCTATCAGATCAGCCAGATGTTCAATATCTCCGGCAAAGCCGCGGGCGATAAAACTGCAATCGCAGGCCACGGCGACAGCCAGGGGATGCATAGCCACCCAGGCCCCATCAGGATTCATTTTAGTGGTAAAACCCAAATCTGTGGTAGGTGACGCCTGTCCTTTGGTCAGGCCGTATACCTGGTTATTATGCACCAGATAGGTCAAATTCGGATTGCGGTTCACGGTGTGCAGAAAGTGATTGCCGCCTTCGCCGTAAGCATCGCCGTCGCCGCTCTCGGCAATAACCACCAGGTCGGTGTTGACCATCTTGGCTGCCAGCGCCGCCGGCAGCGGGCGGCCGTGAAGTCCGTTGAAAACATTAGCCCGTGTATAATGGGGCAGCTTAGCCGCCTGGCCGATACCCGAGACCATGAGTACTTCATGGGGCGCCAGTTGCAATCCCACCAGCGCTTTGTCGACCGAGCGCAGGATTCCAAAGTTGCCGCATCCGGGGCACCAGGCACTTTCGGAAGCCGGGCTGTAGTCGTCGATGGTCACCTTTTCTTTTTGTTTGGCCGGCATGTTCACGCCACCTCCCGTTCGAAGTGCTCAACGATGTACTCGGCGGACAACGGCCGCCCGTCATAACGGGCGATATGCCCATCCATCTTTATGCTGGTCTCGGTCCGGATGAGGCGTCCGAGTTGTCCAGTAGCGTTGCTCTCGATAACAATGTTCTTGGCTACTCCGGCCAGATTCTTGACCAGCACTTCAGCGGGGAAAGGCCAGAGTTCATTGAAATGAATGACGCAGGCGCTGACGCCATTAGCTTCCAGCAGGCAAGCCGCTTCCTCGATAGCCCCGCGACTGCTGCCCCAGCCGATTAGATTGAATTTTGCCTTTTCCCTGTGGTGGAAGGCCGGTTCGCCGACCTCTTTTTGAAGTCCTTCATGCTTACGCATCCGCTTTTCCACCATCAGCCGCCGGGTCTCGGCGTCTTCGATGATATGGCCTGCCTCGCTATGTTCATCGGAATCAGCGACAACCAGAGCTTTGCCCTGTCCGGGGAAAGCCCGCGGTGAAATCCCTGATTTGGTATACGCGTAGCGCTTGTATTCTCCGGCTTTATTCGCCTCTTTATCGGTCAGCAGGTCTCCGCGTTCGATGACGACCGCATCAAGATCGAAGGGCGTGACGGTGTAGTAGGAATCAGCCATCTCATGATCGGTCAGGATGATGGCCGGGCTCTGATACTTTTCGGCCATGTTGAAAGCCTTGACCGTCAGCCAGAAAGCCTCCTCAGCATTGGCCGGCGCGGCGATGAAGCGGGGAAACTCACCGTGACCGGCATGCAGAGCAAAGAGCAGTTCCCCCTGCTCGGTGCGCGTCGGCAATCCGGTAGACGGGCCGGCGCGCTGCCCCAGGACGATAACCACCGGCGTCTCGGTCATACCCGCCAGGGACAAACCCTCCACCATGAGGCAAAAACCGCCGCCGGAGGTAGCTACCATGGAACGCGCCCCGGTGAAACCGGCGCCGACGGCCATGTTGATAGCCGAGATCTCGTCTTCAGCCTGTATCACCAGCACCCGGAACTCTCTTCCCTTATCGGCCAGGTATTCCAGAATCGGCGTCGAAGGGGTCATCGGGTAACCGGCCACAAACCGGCAACCGGCGGCCAGCGCCCCCAGGGCTACGGCTTCATTCCCGGAGATCAGCATTTTACCGGAGCTTTTTCCAGCCTTCAGGCGTTCTGTATAATCTTTCGGGCGATGCTGTTGAGCAAATTCGTAACCCGCTTTCGCCGCCTTGATGTTGCCCTCAACCACCTTATCGCCGTGACGCCCATATTCCTCCCGCAACACCCCGATCAGTATCTCAAGATCGTAATCGAGCAATCCGAGCGCGGCCGCGCTGGCCACCGTATTGGTCATGCGCAGGCTGCCCGCCTTCTCCTCGGCGATCTTTTCAATGGGGATGTCGAGGGTGAGGACACCTTTGTCCGGTTTAGATCCGGTCTTCTCCCCGTCATAGATGATGATGCCGCCGCCCCGGATTTCAGAGAGATGAAGGTCTATGGTTTCGGCATTCAGCGCCACCACCATGTCGGCCTTCTCCAGTGGTGACTGCACGGGGTCGCTGGATATCCGCACCCGGGTGAAAGAATTCCCGCCACGGATCCGTGATTCAAAATCCTGGTCGGCAAAGACCTCATAGCCGCCGCGCATCATCGCCCTGGCCAGTACCGACCCTACCGATTGGACGCCCTGTCCGGCTTCGCCCCCGACGAGGATATTCAAGTCCGTTGACATCAAGGCACCTCCAGTTTGCTCAGGGTTTAATCTTCTTTGACGAACTGGTCCTTGGCGGCGCCGCAGACCGGGCAAACCCAGGAATCCGGAATATCCTCAAATGCCGTGCCGGGCTCGATACCGCCATCCGGGTCACCTTTTTTGGGGTCGTAGATGTAATTACAGATAGTGCAACGATATTTAGCCATAACGGTTCATTCCTCCTGTCCTTTTTAGAATAGAGGCCCAGGTGGCTTATGTCAAAACGGGATCCGATCGGATCATGAAAGCATTTTCGTTCAGCCGCGGCTCCGTCAAATTTCCGACACAGCTTATAGTAAAATCAATCCCGATAGATATTTCCGGTACGATGTGATCTTGCTGCTATGATTGTGTTTGGCTATCAATGATTAGTTCATACAACTTGTTTCATTCTCTACCTGGTTGGATATTTTACACTTTCTGTCACGATCCAATCTCAGTACTAATACAATTGATGGGAACCTTACACTTCATAAAGATTTAGTTACCAAGGAATATAATGGTGACCACGTATTCTGAAATACGTCAGCACCGTTCCTAAATTTATTTTTCAAAGTAGCTTCTAACCCCTTTACTTTTAATATATTCTTTCGATATACTTGTTGATAACAGAATAATTAATTGGGAGATTATAAAATGCCTGAAGCAAGAGTCCTGATCGATCTACAAGAAGGTGTCATCGAACTAGAGGGACCGATCGAATTTGTCGAAAAACACATGGCTCTTTTTATCCCTGAAATGATGGGGGTCGAAGAGCTGGAAGAAGAAAAACCCGTTGTTAAACGGGGCCGCCCGGCTAAGGCCGGTAAACCCAAGAAAAAGAAGAGAGTGTCCTGCGATAAAATCATCGACGCCCTGGCCGGTGAGGGATTCTTCGCCCAGCCCCGCGGTTTCGGCGCCATCAAACAGGAAGTGCTGAAGACCGACCCCGGCTGCTCTGATAACAAGATCAGGCAGACCCTGAAAAAGGCCATCGCCGGAGAAAAGATAACCGCCAGCGGCGCCGGCCGTGGAATGAAATACACCCAGGTATAAGTTGTTCGATTCCTTCTGCTACAAACATGAAGCGCCGGGGTTAAGCCCCGGCGCTTTTTCCTTTATACAAGTATTGTTTTAAGCAAGCAACACTCGCGCGTCCACTACGGCGTACCCCTGACCTGACGCGAAGGCTTTCACCGGATTAAGATCGAGTTCCTTGATCCGGGGCAGATCTTCCGCCAGTGCGGACAATCTCAGCAACAGGTCTTCAAGGGCGGCGATATCCGCCGGTGGCGCGCCGCGGAAGCCTTCCAGTAACTTGTAGGCCTTGACCGAACGCACCATCTCCCGGGCGTCGGTATCCGTAAGCGGTTGAATACGGGTTACCGTGTCCTTGAACAGTTCGGTATAGATGCCGCCCAAACCGAAGAGGATGAGCGGGCCGAAAACATCATCATGGGTAACGCCGGCGATGACCTCGATGCCCTCAGGCGCCATACGCTGGACGCTCACCCCGCCCGCCTCCGGCAGGCGTCCAGCCACTGTCAGCCGTTCCATCATCTGTTCATACGCCTGCCTGAGTTCATCCGGCGACCGGATGTCGAGCCTTACCCCGCCCACCTCCGTCTTGTGAATGATAGTCTTCGAGTCCAGCTTCAGTGCCACCGGGAAACCGAGAGCTTCAGCTGTTTCCAACGCTTCGTCGAGGTTGGCAGCGAACCGGGGCGCCATGGCGGTGATGCCGTATGCGTCAAGAAGATCATAAACATCACCGGGCGGCAGCCAACCGGGGGGCGCTTCATCGACGATCTTCCTGGCTTTAACCAGGTCGATGCCGGATAGTTCCGGAACCGTTCCGCGTGGTTTCTGTCGGTTCAGACTGTAATCCCGCACGCGGGCGAGAGCATAGACGGCAGCCTCCGGGAAAGAAAAGGACGGGACGCCGGTAGCCCCAACCGGCATGACGGTACCGGGCACACAGCCTCGTTTCCCCATGAAAGAGGCCAGCAGCGGTTTGCCCCGGCGCCTAAAGTCCGGGGCCAGTTCCTTGATAACTGCGGCTACTTCTTCCGGGCAGGCGAACACCGGCGGGATAAAGATGACGATAACCGCATCGATGTTGCCGTCAGCGGCCAGCAGCGTCAGCGCACCGCGGTATTCGGCGGCGCCGACGTCCGTAATATCCACGGGATTGCCCAGTGAGGCTCTGACCGGCAGCAGTGTCTTAAGCCCGGCCATGGTCTCGTCTCTTAGGGATGGCAGTTCCAGTCCCCTCGCGGCGCAGGCGTCGGCGGCCAGCGCCCCCGGCCCGCCGCCGTTGGTGAGGATAGCCACCCTGGAGCCCCGGGGCAACGGCTGGCGCGACAGCACGTCGGACACGTCGAAAAGTTGTTCCAGGCTGTCCACCCGGATGATACCGGATTGGGCGAAGAGAGCGTCCGCGGCCACATCCACGGTCGCCAGGGCGCCGGTATGGGAGGCTACCGCCCGGGAACCGGCGGCTGAACGACCGCTCTTGACCGCGACGATGGGCTTTTCAGGTGAGATCGAACGGGCCAGACGTGCGAATTTCTTGGGATTGCCGAATGATTCCAGATAAAGCATGATGACATCGGTGGCCGGATCGTCCCGCCAGTACTCCATGAGGTCGTTCGAGGAAACATCGGCCCGGTTACCGACGCTGGCAAAAGAGGAGAGGCCGATATTGAGATTATTAGCGTATTCCAGTATCACTAAACCGAGCGCGCCGCTCTGGGTCGCCATGGCAATATTGCCTTGAGGCGGAAATACGTGACCAAAAGTAGCGTTCAGACTGACATTCGGAGCTGTATTGAGAACACCCATACAGTTAGGCCCGACGAGGCGCATACTGTAACGGCGGCAAACCGAGACCAGTTTCCGCTGCCGTTCGACACCGGCATCATTGTTCTCGCCGAAACCGGCGGAAATCACGATGATGGATTTGACTCCCCTGGCGCCGCATTCTTCCGCGGCGTCCAGCACCTTTTCGGCGGGCAGTACGATAACAGCCAGATCGACCTGTTCAGAAATGGCGGTTATCGACGGGTAAGCCCTAACGCCCGATATGACATCGGCCTGTGGGTTAACCGGAAAGACCGGACCATGGAAAGCGGCATCAAGGAGATTCTGAAAGATCTTGTGGCCGATGCTGCCTTCACGCCGCGAGGCGCCGATAACCGCCACTGAACGCGGATTGAGCAGCGCCTCGATCGAAGTTGCTTTCAGATCATCTGACACGATCATAAGGACTCCTGAACAGACCAAAGGGCGATTTCCACACTTCGATTGTAAGCCACCGGCAGCGGTTGGGCAAAACGGCGCGCACTGGTATAATCCAAAGAACCAAAATGCATCGATGTGGAATGCGGATGGGCCGAAGGGTATCGATTATTGAAGACACCTCAGAACTCTGATGGCCTTAATATCGGTCCAGGCAGGAATGGATCCCGTTTTTCAGTCGTTATTCCGGCACTGAACGAGGAAGCGGCCATCGGGCGCTGCCTCGATGCCATACGTGCCATCGACCCTCACGTTGAGATTATCGTCGCCGACGGGGGGTCCACCGACCGGACGGCAGAGATCGCCGCGGGCCAGGGGGCCGTTGTCGTTCACTCACCGCGAGGCCGCGGGAGGCAGTGCAACGCCGGCGCGAACCGGGCATCGGGCGAGGTCATTCTCTTTCTTCATGCCGACACGATATTGCCCGAAGGGGTTTTCACAAGGTTAAAGTCGATCTTCACAGACCCGGACATCAAGGCGGGTACATTTAGAGTCGCTTTCGACCGCAAGCACTGGTTACTGGATATCATCACCTGGAAGGCCACGTTCGAGTTGGGCTGCCAGCGGTTCGGTGATTCCTGTATAACAATGCGAAAAGACTTTTTTCGACAGCTTGGAGGTTTTCCGGACCAGAACCTGTTTGAAGACCTGGAACTGCTGCGCCGCGCATGCCGGCAAACCCGGATTCGCCGCTTTCCGATGAAGGTGGTCACTTCAGCCCGCCGTTTCACCGAAAACGGTGTCTTGCGCCAACTGCTTCGGAACTCATGGTACATCAGCAGATACCTGGCCGGGACTCCGGCGAATAAACTGGCGGAAGAATATGAGAGTCGAAACCGCCGTGTAAAGCGACCGGTGTTGCTCATGATGGTGCGGTATCCGGAACCGGGAAAGGTTAAATCCCGCCTGGCTGCCGCTGCCGGCGATGAAACCGCCGCGGATATTTACCGCTCTTGCGCGGGACGTCTGTTTGCCGCGGCGGACGGCCTGCCGGAAGAGATCGATAGGTGCCTGTATTGCGCCGACGCCGGCGATATGGAACGTATCGGAAAATGGGCCGGGAACGGATTTGGAATCGATGCCCAGCGCGGCGACGGCCTCGGCGAACGCCTCGATCAAGGCTTCACGACATCATTCAACCAAGGGGCCGTTAAAACAGTCATCGTCGCCAGCGACGTTCCCGGTATTTCATCGAGCATTCTCCGGGAGGCATTCGACGCTCTTGACCGTCACGATATCGTCATCGGCCCCTCACTGGACGGCGGTTATTACCTGATCGGCCTTAAACGACCCGAACCGAGGCTTTTCCGGAATATCGACTGGAGCACTCCCACAGTACTTGACCGGACCCTCCAGACAGCCAAGGAATGCGGCCTTAACCCCTGTGTGTTACCGGTGTTACTAGACATCGACACCGCCGATGACTGGCATCGATGGATTGAATCTCAAAAAGAATCGAACGAGGTCGGCTATGCCAAAACTCGATAATTCGCTATCAGAAAAATATGATTTCGGCGCCTGGCTGGACTCCCGCAGGCTGGACCTTTCCCCGACCGGCATCGACACCCTCTGGCTGAACATCACCCGCCTGTGTAATCAGGCGTGCCGTCACTGCCATGTCAACGCCTCGCCCGAAACCCCGCTTCACATGAGTGAGGATGTAATTAACGCGTGTTTAGCTGCACTCGAAACAAATGATCAGATCTCAAAGGTGGATATCACCGGCGGCGCCCCTGAGTTACATCCGCGGTTCGAGCACCTGGTGAAAACGATCCGAGCCGCGGGCAAGCAGGTTATCGTGCGTCATAACCTGACGGTGACTATCGACGGCCACCCGCTTTCCGGCGAGCCGAAAGACCATCTGCCCCGCTTCTTCGCCGAAAATAACGTCCAGGTGCTGGCTTCATTGCCTCACTATTCCGATATAGCCACCGATATGGTACGCGGACGGGGTGTCTTTGAAAAAAGCATCGAATCGCTCCGCAGACTTGCCGCGGCGGGTTACGGCATTACTCCGGGCCTGTCTCTGAAGCTGGTGACAAATTGCGACGGCCCTTTGAGTTGCGCCGGCAGAGCCGCTCTGGAAAATGGATTTCGTGATTCCCTCGCCAGATACGGCATCAACTTCGATGATCTCCTGACCGTGACCAACATACCGGGCGGCCGCTATGCTGAGACACTCCGGCGGGAAGACGCATACGAGGCCTACATGACCAGTCTGTTCGATTCGGCGAGCGAGACAGCGGCCCGGGTCGCCGTCTGCCGCTCACTTGTAAGCGTCGGCATCGATGGCCGCCTCTACGATTGTGATTTCAACCAGGCAGCCGGTTTACCCATCGGTTTGGGGCGCCCGGCGACCATCTTCGATTTCGATTACAACGCTCTGCTTGAGCGTAAGATCAATTTCGCCAGCCACTGCTTCGGTTGCATCACCGGAGCCGGCAGCGGCTGAAACGGCGATCACAAACTGCCCGTGTAGGCAGTGTTACGAATACTACAATAGGCTGATCCGAAATCCCTCTTAAATCTCTCTTTACGAAAGGGAGAGACGCGAACAAGTGTCTCGTAGCAGAGATAGAGGCGGACGCGTCAACGACTTGGAATTTTAGAATATGACTTTCAAACTCACGATTTCAAAGGGTTTGATTTTCAGTTTAATAACGCCTTCCGCGCAAGCAACATCACCTTCCTCATCTTCCAGCAAATTCACCAGACGCACCGCAGAAGGATGACGGATCAGGCTTTGTTCTTCCGCACTGAGTTCGGTCGTACCCCGGGCTGATTTGAAAAAGTGGATATCGGCGTCGGTCTTCTCCCCATTAGCTTCATAAAGGCGCAGGATGATGCCGCTGCCGTCTTCCGCTTTCTTACAGGCGGTTAAAATGACGTTGCACGGATTGATCTCGATGAAGGAGAAGGCCTCCGGAAATACTTTACGCCGCCGCCGCGCGGGATGAAGTTGAAAAGCCATCAAACCGGTGTTCACTTCATGCCCATGTTTATAGGATTGCCCGTCCTGCCAGCCGCCCCGGTGGGGATACAGTGAGTACTCGAATTTATATTTTTTGAATTCCTGGGCATCGGGGGTGGGCACCGCCGGTCCGGTAGTACCGTCGGATGACAGCATGAGGATGCTCCTGAGAAGAGTCGTGTAAATCGCGCCGCCCTTGACCTCATGCGAAGGTAACCCCCTGTTGATAAGCGTAATCCCCCGGTCGGCATCGGAATAATCCACCCAATTGAGCGCGGGAAAGATGCCGCACGGTTTTTCCTGCCAATCTTCCTCTACTATCGCCGCCGACTGATCCGTGTTGCGGCTGACCGCGCCGAACTGGATCTCCGACGTATATTCCGGGGAGCGGATATCGGTAGCGAATTTGACCCGGAGTTGAATCTGCGGATGACGGTTATCTATCTTAGTAATGCAATCAATGCGCGGAATATCATGATAAACCACGATAGTTTTAGAAACAGACAGATAACTGTGACGCCACAATACCGGCCGCAATTTATCCTGCATCCGATACGGCCAGATCAGTGAATAATAATCGCTCTCCAACCGGATGATACGCCGCAACGGCGTTTTTTGAATATCGAAATGCTTCATCCGGAATTTACCGAAAGTGACCCCGGCTTCACTCTCCGTCCGGATATCGCCCGCCAGATTCTGCCGGTGATAATAGAGGTCGCCGGTCTCTTCCTCGATGACCAACTCATTACCGCGTAAGAGATGCTTGCCGTCCAGGAACACATCGAGAAGTCCGGTACCCGGATCGATCTCAAGGCGGAAAAACTGGTTCTGGATGCTATTGCCGCGGGTCTTGAGCCGGGATCCGGCGGCGGGCTGGATGCGATTTTTGTGTAAACGGTAGGTCCGGAAACCGAAGGCCGGCACGGAAGCGACAAATCCGAGTTTGATCGAATGGACGGAATCGTCGGAATAGCGAGTGGTCTCCAACACCTCGATCTCGATTTCATCTCCGCCGCTTTTAAGCCCGCCCAGACGCTTCACGATCCCAGGGTCAAAGCCCAGTTCAACCTCAACCCAATTCTTGACCGGCCAGGATAGAGGATTGAAGACGATGATATCATCCGCCGAAGCCAGATTGTCCTGGATCAATTCCAGGAAACTATTCAAGATCTGGGAAAGATGAATCTGCAGATATTCAAAATGATGATGGGCTTCCTCGTAGCCTTCATCCATACCGGTACCCGGCGCCACATCATGGAAAGCGCCCCACAGGATTTTTTTCCAGTTATCGCGAAACTCATCGGTGGGATAAGGCACACCCAGGAGCCAGCCGATGGTGACCCATTTTTCACAAGCCAGAATCATTTGTTCATAATGGCGCAAATTCTGTTTGAGCCAGATGCGGCTGGAGGTGCAATACGGGAAAACCCGAGAGTAGCGCCCGGAATACTGCTCGCCGTGGCGAACTTCCAATCCGCCCGCTGATTTTTCCATCGCCTCGAAAAAATCGGAGGCCCGGGCGACGACCATGCGAGCGTCCTCATGAGCACGATTCCACTTCCTTACGGCGGAAATGGTTTCCGGCTGGGGCGGTATCGATCCGCTGCCGGAAGGCATCAGGATATGATCCGTGGCGGCCACCGATTTCAGCCGGTGATAGCTGTCATCTAGTTCTTCCAGGAACAGTCCAGCCCGATACCCCAACGGCATCCAATGAGTCAGAATGCGGCTTCCATCCAAACCCTGCCACCAGAATTCGGTCGGCGCATCCCGGTCCGCGCCGCGGCGAAAAGCGAAATACTTGTATCCTGATTTCAAATAAATCTGCGGCATCTGCGCGTTGTAACCGAACGCGTCAGCGCCCCACATCACTGGCGTTTCAACGCCGAGCTTCTCGCGGACATAGAGCTTCCCGAACAGTATCTGCCGGACCAGCGTCTCCCCGCCGGGCAGCATGGTGTCGGACATCAGGTGTTCGCCCCCGGCGATCTCGATCTGACCGGTCTGGGCATACCTTTTAATGCCGTCGAACAGGCTGGGGCTCCGGCGTTCTATCTCCTCGATAAGCGCAGTCTGCTCGATAAGAAACCGGTAGCCCGGATCAGCCATCAAATCTATAGCTGGCTTAAGTATTTTTTCGATATTGATATAAAAATAGTCTTCTTTGGTGAAAGCCCAAACGGCGTCATAGTGGCTATGGGGCACTAAATAAACAGTGTGCAAATCCGTCTCCTTCGCCGTGAGACTAAAACTTTACCTTTCTATTATAGCGCGTAATAACTTTTTGCCAACATAAATATTTCCATAACCGGTACGGTCATCGGAAATCGAATTCGATTTGACCTTAGTTCCCGTGTGGTTTAGCATGGTATCTGTAATGAAACAGGCGCCATGTTCGGAAAAACCGTCGGAAAGGCTCCGGAATTATGCTTGATACCCTGTCACTGGCAGTCGGCATAGCCGCACTGGCGGTAATCGTCTGGGGAGTCCTGCTGGGCGGCGGCGAATTGATCCAGTACGAATACTACCGTTTAAGATCTATCCCTACCCGCCTCAATTTGAATGAGATCCGCCATATCGTCGCCTCTTACCTCCTCCTGGGTCTGGAATTTCTGATCGCCGCCGATATTATGCGCACGGTGGCCGGTCCGACCCTGGAGGAACTGGCGGTACTGGGCGGACTCGTGGTGATCCGGACGGTCATAAGCTTCTTCCTTGGGCAGGAAATAAGCGAAATACGCCCAACGCCCCACGAGCGGATCGCCAAGGGAACTGGAAAAGAGAAGAAGCCTTTTTAATCCCAATACATCAGTCACAACAAACCGCCATCAACATGGGATAAACATCCCGGGGTGTTCCATACGATTGAACCGCTCAAGCGGTTATTATATACTTGCCAAAAGCTTATCTCTGTTGTCGTGTATATAATCCCATTAATGAACCGAATGCAGAATGAAAGATAACGCCAGACCGAGTTCCATTCCACTCCCTGTCCGGCCTGTAATCGCTGGAATTCTGGCTTTTGCCGGAATGTATATCCTCAGCCGCAATGATTATCTGCTTTTTCACAGCTTCATCGAACTCATCAGCGTGGCTGTGGCATTCGGGATTTTCCTTATCGCCTGGAATGCCCGCCGTTTTTTAAGCAATGATTACCTCTTGTTTATCGGCGTCGGATTTTTGTTCGTCAGTATTCTCAGCGCAATGCATACCCTGTCCTACCGGGGTATGGGAGTGTTTGAAGGCTATGAACCGACCGACCTGGCGGCCAAGTTCTGGATCGCCGCCCGATATCTCCAAAGTATCACCCTGCTCATGGCGCCGGTATTCATTTACCGCCGCCTGAATACAAACGCCGCCGTCGGTATATTCGGCCTGATAACCGGTTTGGTGATCGTCTCGGTGCTGGTATGGCAAATTTTCCCGACAACCTTCGTCGCCGGAGAGGGATTGACACCGTTCAAGGTAACCAGCGAATTCGTTATCTCCGGGATTCTGTTGGGGGCTATCTTGCTGCTCCGCCGTAACCGGGACCGTTTCACCGGCAGTGTGGTGCCTTACCTAACTGCAGCCATGGGAATCAATATCGCCGCGGAGATGGCCTTCACTCTCTATTCCGATGCCTTTGGTTTTTTCAACGCATTAGGTCATTTCCTATTGATAGTGTCCATCTATTTTATTTACAAGGCTCTCATCGAGACCGGCCTGACCCGACCCTTCGCTCTCATGTTCCATGACCTGAAGCAAAGGGAAGAAACACAAAAAGAACGGGCCGCCGAACTGACCAGGGCGAACGACCAGTTGGCCATGGAGATCTCCGAACGCAAAAAAACAGAAAGCCTTCTCGCCCAGCGCGAAGCCCAATTGCAGCTCAAGCTGGATTCCATCATGTCACCGGAGATGGAGCTGGGTGACCAGGATCTAGCCGCCATCTTTGATCTTCCAGTAGTTCAGAAAATGATGGAGGATCTGTACAGAGTCACAGGGGTCGGGTTTTCGATAATCGACCTCAAGGGCACCGTGCTGGTTGGCACCGGATGGCAGGAAATCTGCACCGAATTCCACCGCAAGAGCCCGGCCGCTTGCGCCAACTGCATCGAGAGCGATTTGGCGCTGACCCGGGGGGTTAAAAAGGGAGAGTTCAAGACCTACAAGTGCAAGAACAACATGTGGGATATCGTCACGCCTTTGTACATCGGCGACAAACACATAGCTAACGTTTTCACCGGTCAGTTCATGTTCGATGACGAAACACCGGACCTGGAAACTTTCTCCCGCCAGGCTGAGGAATTCGGTTTCGACAAAGCGGCATACCTCGACGCGCTGAACCGGGTGCCGCGCCACAGCCGTGCGAAAGTAGCCGATCTGATGGACTTTTTCACTCGTTTTGCGACCATGATCTCCGACCTGGGCTACGGCAATCTCAAGTTGGCCAAGTCGATCGCAGACCAACAACAAACCGCCAAGGCTCTTGGAGAGATACAGGCTGATCTGAACCGCGCCCAAGAGGTGTCCCACCTGGGAAGCTGGCGCATGGACATCCAAAAGGATGTCCTCACCTGGTCGGACGAGACCTACCGTATGTTCGAGGTGCCTCCGGGAGAATCGATGACTTACGAGCGATTCCTGGGTTCCGTTCACCCCGGCGACAGGGAATTTGTCGATCAGAACTGGCAGGCGTCGATCAGGCGAGAACAAAAATACGATATTGAACACCGGATCATAGTGAACGGTAAGCTTAAGTGGGTTCGAGAGAAGGCGGAACTTGAATTCGCTGACGACGGGTCGCTCCGGGGCGGCTTCGGCATCGTCCATGATATCACCGATCGTAAAAAAGCAGAAGAAACGATTAGAGCCGCGGCGGAGGAATGGCAGGCGACATTTGACTCCATCACTGACAGCATCATGCTGTTAGACCCCGAACACCGTATCATCCGGGCTAACCGCGCCTTCTCGGAGACTTTCGGTCTGTCGAGCGAAGCGGCGGTGGGTAAACACTGCTACGAGATCGTCCATGGCACCGCACATGCCCCGATTTTTTGCCCTCACGCGCGGACAATGGATTGCGGCGCCGAAGCCAAAGAAGAATTCCTGGAACCAAAGTTGGGCATCTACGTCGAAGCGACAACACTGCCCATTATCGACAACGCGGGCAAATGCACCGGCTCGGTGCACATTGTGAAGAACATTCACGAGCGAAAGACTGCTGAGGCCGAACGGGAGGAGTTGCTGCGGCAGGTAGAGAACCAGCGACAGCTATTAGAAAGCACCCTCGACCAGCTTCCTTCAGGCGTGGTCATCCGTGACGTCACCGGCAACCTGGTCATGGGTAACAGTGAGATCGTCAGGATCTTCGGGCCGCTGCCGCATAATATTTCGGAATTCGATTCGAAATGCTGTTATCACAAGGACGGGACGCAATACACTCCGAACGACTGGCCGATGAACCGTACCGTGACCACCGGCGATTCAATAGAGAATGAAGAAATAGAGATCATCCGCGATAACGGTGACCGCCTGACCATCCTGGCAGCCACCGCCCCGGTGCGTAACCAGGCCGGAGACGTCATCGCTCATGTCGGCGTCTTCCACGACATCACCGAACGAAAGGTGATCGAACAACAGGTAGAGGTTCTCTCACGGTTTCCGGCGGAAAATCCCAACCCGGTGTTGCGGGTTAACGCCCAATGTATCCTGTTGTACGCCAACCCGGCCAGCGTCCATGTCGTGGAAGGCTGGAATGTTACTGTGGGCGGAAAGCTGCCTGATGGTCTATGCAAGGTAGTCACCGCAACATTGGAGTCTGGGGACGATAGGATAATCGAAGAAGATTGCGGCGGCCGGACTTTCAGTTTCGTCTTCACCCCCATCAAGGAGTACAGATACGTCAACCTCTATGGAAGGGATATAACCGAACGCAAACGAGCGGAACAGGCATTACTAAACCTCACATCCGAACTGGAAAACCGCGTCGAGGAACGCACCTTTGAATTGGAAACTGCCCATACCAAGCTCCTGGAGCAACTGGAATTCCGGGTCCAGGCCGAGGAGTCCCTGAGGTCATTGTCCAGCCGTCTGCTTAATATACAGGAAGAGGAGAGACGCAATATCGCCCGGGAGCTTCACGATCAGACAGGACAAAGCCTGACCGTCCTGAAACTGATGCTGGGACGGGCAGACCGGGTTGCACCGGATGAGATGAAACCCCTCCTCAAGGATATTTCCGGCATGACGGCTGAGATCATCAAGCAAGTACGCACGTTGTCGCTCTCACTTCGGCCGGGCGTCCTGGACGACCTGGGCTTGGTGGCTGCCATGGAATGGTTATTTAAACAGCTTCACTCCCAGGCTGGACTCTCAGTGCATTTCGAACACGATGCCCCTGACCGGTTCTCACCGGAAATCAGCATCGCCGTCTACCGGATCACCCAGGAATCACTGACCAACATTATGCGTCACGCTGGTGCCAAAGAGGCGGCGGTGACACTGACTTTAAAGGGCGGAAAGCTAATATTACGAATAGAAGACCGGGGGCATGGGTTCGATGCCGCTACGCTGAAATCCGGAGGTTCCACCGGTTTATCCGCCATGCGTGAGCGCGCCGCGCTGCTTGGCGGTACCTGTGTTATAGAATCAGAGCCGGGCAAAGGTACGGTTATCACCATTTCGTTGCCTCTTAACGCATCATATTTACGTACCAGCTGATACAGAATTAGGTACCTTTACGGATTCACATCAGGTGAAGTTCCGTTATAATTAGAGCATGAACAATTAGGGTGTGTTAGACATGACAAGCATATTATTAGCCGATGACCACAAAATCGTCAGGCAGGGCGTCAGGGCCCTTTTAGAATACGAGCCGGACTTTGACATTGTGGGCGAGGCCGGCGACGGCGCCGAAGCGCTGGCGATGCTGGATAAGATCCGGCCGGACGTGCTGGTGACCGATCTATCAATGCCAGCTTACACGGGAATTGAGCTGGCAGAAGAGATCAGGAAGCGACGATGGCCGACCAAGGTCATCATCCTTTCCATGCACGGTGATGACCCATATGTGCTCCGGGCGCTTTCTTCCGGCGCCAGTTGTTATGTGCTGAAAGAATCCGGGGTCGAGCATACGGTGATCGCCATACGCAAGGCGTTGGCGGGAGAGCGGTACGTCAGCCCGCCGCTGGTGATGCCGTCGCAACAATAGGTTTGTTCGATACCGCTGATTCCGGCCGACCCAATATCCTGCGGATTTCACAACTGATGTGCTATGCGATCTCTCATGTGATCTAATTCCCGTAACCCCCTTTCAAAATACCATTTTTGCACTGCGTCTTTAATCGAAGATTCGATTGGGACAAACTGCTTGCCTTGACATTAGTCCTATTTGTTGTTAATATCAGTTTGTTGATGAGTTTTATCAACTTTCGGTGGAGGAACCAATGAAACTAAGCACCCGTGCCCGATACGGCACTCGCGCCCTTTTGGACCTGGCGCAACACTACGGCGATCAGGTCATCCCTTTGAAGGACATTGCCCGGCGGCAGGAGATATCCCTGCCTTATCTGGAGCACCTGGTTGGACCACTTGTGGACGCCAAGCTCATTCAATCCATCCGTGGCGCCCGGGGGGGCCTCAAATTAGCCAAATCCCCCGATCGTATCCGGATGAGCGAGGTGGTCTGCCTGCTGGAAGGCCCCATCGAACCGGTGGACTGTATCCAGAGCCCCGACAAATGCGATCGGGCCAAGTTCTGTGCGACCCGGGACATCTGGGGTGACCTGGGCCGGGCGATGAACGAGGTTCTGGAACAAACCACATTGGCCGACCTGGTGCGCCGCCAGGAAGCTAAGCTGTCTCCCGATGCGGAGATGTATTACATTTGAAAATCCGAAATCCGAATGTCGAAATACGAAACAAAGATCAGGAGATTTGAATTGAGCGCTCACAGATTGGAAACCATCGTTGTTCATGCCGGTCAGGAAACGCCCGACCCGGCTACCGGCGCCCGCGCCGTGCCCATATATCAGACGACCTCCTATGTTTTCAAGGACAGTGATCACGCCGCGAACCTCTTCGCACTGAAGGAGTTCGGCAATATCTATACCCGCATCATGAACCCGACCACCGATGTCTTCGAGCGGCGGATAGCCGCAATCGAGGGGGGAGTCGGCGCACTGGCGGTAGCCTCCGGTCAGGCGGCGGAGACGCTGGCTCTTTTGAATATCACCCGCGTCGGGGATGAGATCATCGCTACCAACAACCTCTACGGCGGCACTTACGAACTGTTTCATTATACGTTTCCTAAACTTGGCCGTGAAGTTAAATTCGTCCCTTCCGGCGATTTTGACGCCATCAAAAAGGCGATAACGCACAAAACCCACGCCATCTTTGCTGAGACCATCGGCAATCCCAAGCTGGACGTGCCGGATTTTGAAGCTATCGCAAAGATTGCCCATGACGCCGGCATCCCATTCGTGGTCGATAACACCGTCGGCGTCGGCATAGTCAAACCCTTCGATTTCGGCGCCGATATCATCGTAGCCTCAGCCACCAAGTATATCGGCGGTCACGGCACCAGCATCGGCGGGGTTATCGTCGATTCCGGCAAATTCGACTGGGGCAACGGCAAATTCCCTGATTTTACCGAACCCGACCCCACCTACCACGGCTTGAAGTTCTGGGAAGTTTTCGGAAATTTCCCAGGCATGGGCAACGTGGCTTTTATTATCAAAGCCCGGGTACAGATGTTACGCGACATCGGCGCCTCGCTTTCACCCTTTAACGCCTTTCAGTTCCTGCAAGGACTGGAAACCCTGGCGCTAAGGCAGGAAAGACACTCCGGGAACGCACTTAAAGTCTCCCGGCACCTGCAACAGCACCCGTTGGTGGAGTGGGTGGTCTATCCCGGTCTGCCGGACAATCCCAACCATCCGATAGCCAAAAAGTACCTCGGCGACAAATTCGGCGGGCTGGTGGGTTTCGGCATCAAAGGCGGACTGGAAGCCGGCCGGAAATTCATCAATTCGGTGAAGTTGTTCTCCCACCTGGCCAACATCGGTGATGCCAAGAGCCTGGTCATTCACCCGGCCTCAACCACCCATCAGCAACTTACACCTGAGGAGCAGGCGGCTACAGGCGTCAGCCAGGATTATATCCGGTTGTCGGTGGGTATCGAACACATCGACGACATAATCGCCGATATCGACCAGGCGCTGAAGGAAGCGACTCTCTAGCGAGTTTTCCATGACAGAGAACGTTAAGGCCCTCGATATCGTCCGAACCGAATATTTCACAATCGACCGGCTGGAATTGGAATCCGGGGAAGTCCTGGCGCCGGTGATCCTGGCTTATGAGACCTGCGGCAAACTTAACGCCGCGCGGTCGAATGCTGTCCTGATCTGCCATGCACTGACAGGAGATGCCCATGTGGCCGGAACTAACACCGCCACCGGCAAACCCGGCTGGTGGGATACCATGGTCGGTCCGGGCAAGGCTTTTGATACCGATGAATTGTTCATCATCTGTTCCAATGTGATCGGCGGCTGCCAGGGATCCACGGGTCCATCATCCCCCAACCCGGCCACCGGCGAAGCCTACGGCCTGGATTTTCCGCTCATCACCATCGGCGATATGGTAAATGCGCAGGCGAAACTCATCGAACACCTGGGCATCGAGAAACTATTAAGTGTGGCCGGCGGCAGCATGGGCGGCATGCAGTCCCTTACCTGGGCAACCAGCTACCCCGAACGCATCGGTTCGGTCATCGCCATCGCCACTACTGCCCGGCACTCTCCTCAGCAGATAGCTTTCAATGAGGTCGGACGCCAGGCGATCATTGCCGACCCGAATTTCAATAACGGCCGATACTACGGGGGCAAGACTCCCGAACGCGGGCTGGCGATGGCCCGGATGGTGGGCCATATCACCTACATGAGCGACGAGTCGATGGCCGATAAGTTCGGCCGCCGTTTCCGCGAAGGTCACGGGGGGACCGGGAAGTTCGCCGCCGATTTCGAGGTAGCGACTTATTTGCAGTATAAAGGCGACAATTTCGTCAAGCGCTTCGACGCCAATTCCTATCTCTATATCACCCGGGCTATCGACCTGTACGACCTGGCCGGGGAGCGTGATCTGCCCTCGACACTGGCCGGAGCCCGTCATGCCCCGTTTCTGGTATTGGCCTTCAAGAGCGATTGGCTTTACCCTGCCCACCAGTCCAGGGAGTTGGTGCGCGGCTGTAAACTTGCCGGTATCGACGTCACCTACTGCGAGATCAATTCCACCTACGGTCACGACGCTTTTCTGCTCGAAGTTGAAGAGGAGACCCATCTGATCAAACATTTTCTGAAGAAAATCAGCCGGGATACGGCGGGGGGCACCCGATGACGGAAGTCGTAAGAAAAGACCATGAACTCATCGCCGGATTGATAAAACCGGAAGCCACGGTGCTCGACCTCGGTTGCGGCGATGGTGTGCTCATGGCATTTCTTCAGGAGCACAAAGCCGCCAGGGTGCGCGGTATCGAGATATCCGAACAGGCCATCTATAGCTGTGTCGCCCAGGGTTTATCGGTGTCCCATCAGGACATAGACAACGGGCTTACCGAATACGGCGATAAATCGTTTGATTATGTCATCCTGAACCAGTGCTTACAGCAGGTCAAGGACCCGCAAACGGTCATCGCGGAAGCCGTACGGGTGGGCAAGAAAGCTATCATCGGTATTTCCAATTTCGCCCATATCTCGGCGCGCTGGCAATTAGGCGTAACCGGCCGGGTGCCGGTAACCCCGGCCTTACCCTACCAGTGGTACAACACTCCGAACCTTCATTTTTTGAGTCTGGCTGATTTTATGGTTTATTGTCAACGTAATGGAATATTGATCGAAAAACAGTTATTCGTCAACGGAACGTCGAAGGTCCGGCTGCTTCCCAACGTTTTCGCCCAAACTGGTATCTTCCTTATCTCAAAAAAATAAAAGGAGAATAACATGGCGATTGGAAACATCAAGACAGTATCCTTCCGCAATAAGCAATTTCCGGCACTGACGCGCGGTATTGCCGCCGATATCACCGAAACCATCGGTAACACACCGCTGGTGCGCTTGAACCGGGTTACCGACGGCGCTGCCGCCGAAGTTGTGGCTAAGCTGGAGTCTTTCAACCCGCTGCATAGCGTCAAAGACCGTATCGGAGTGGCTATGGTCACAGATGCCGAAGCCAGGGGAAACCTGAAGCCCGGGGCTACCATTGTTGAACCGACCTCCGGCAATACCGGCATCGCCCTGGCCTTCGCCGCCGCTGCCCGCGGCTACCGGCTCATCCTGACCATGCCTGAAACGATGTCCATGGAGCGCCGCCAACTTCTGGCTATCCTGGGGTCGGAAATCGTGCTCACTCCCGGAGCCGAGGGCATGGGCGGGGCGATACGGCGAGCCCAGGAAATGGTGGATAAAAACCCCGGTTATGTCATGCTGCAGCAGTTCAATAACCCGGCTAATCCTGAGATTCACCGCCTGACTACCGCCGAGGAAATCTGGCGCGACACCGAAGGCCGGGCTGATGTCCTGATCTCAGGCGTAGGTACGGGCGGCACCATTACCGGAGTCGCCGAGGCTTTGAAAATTCGCAAACCGTCGTTCAAAGCTATCGCAGTGGAACCGGAAGCCTCCCCGGTGTTGTCCGGCGGCAAACCCGGACCGCATAAGATACAAGGCATCGGCGCCGGTTTCGTGCCCCAGGTTTTGCGCACGGACCTCATCGATGAGATAATACAGGTAAGTAACGAGAATGCGGGCACCACCGCCCGCCGCCTGGCCCGGGAAGAGGGTATCCTGGCCGGCATTTCTTCCGGTGCCGCTGTCTGGGCGGCGGTGGAAGTGGCCAAACGGCCGGAGATGAAAGACAAGCTCATCGTGGTGGTACTGCCGGATACAGGCGAACGCTACCTTTCCACCTGGCTGTTCCAGGAGGTCTATCCCGCCAATCAGGTGAGTGTATAGGGATATATGCTTCGGATTTAACTTAAGAGAGCTCAGTATGAGACAAGTATATCTCGATAATTCGGCAACGACACCAATCGACCCTCGGGTCAGATCGGCTATTTTGCCGTATCTTGAAGACCAATTCGGCAACCCTTCCTCTGTCCACAGCGCCGGCCAAAACGTTCGCGCCGCGGTGGAGGAAGCCCGTGAAAAAGTGGCAGCTCTGATCGGAGCCCGGGCAGATGAAGTCTTTTTCACGAGCGGGGGTACCGAGGCCGACAACTGGGCCATCAAGGGCACCGCCTGGGCAAAGCGGGAAAAAGGCAATCACATCATCACTTCCGCCATCGAACATCACGCCGTTATCGAATCCTGCCACTACTTGTCCAAGCACGGATTCGATATCACTCTTCTGCCGGTGGACGAATACGGACTGGTTGATCCTGAAGAGGTCAAACGGGCGATCACCGAAAAAACGATCCTCATCTCGGTGATGCACGCCAATAACGAGATCGGCACCATCCAGCCGGTGACGGAAATAGGCCGGATCGCCAGGGAACGCGGCATCCTGTTCCACGTCGATGCGGTGCAAACCGCCGGCCATCTCCCGGTGAATGTCATTGAAATGAACGTCGATCTGCTTTCTGTCTCCGGACACAAACTCTACGGGCCCAAAGGCATCGGCGCCCTGTATATCAAAAAGGGCGTCAGGATCGATCCCCTGATGTCCGGCGGAAGCCAGGAACGCGGTAAGCGGCCCGGCACTGAGAATGTTCCCGGTATCATCGGTTTCGGTAAAGCGGCGGAATTGGCCTTGGAGGACATGAGCGGGGAAACAGAAAGACTCACCGTCCTACGGGATAAGCTGGCAACGGAACTCCAAACACGCATCCCGGACAGCCACTTGAACGGCCATCCGACACAAAGGCTGCCCAATAACGTCAACATCTCTTTCAAGTATGTGGAAGGGGAATCCCTGGTGCTCAACCTGGATTTCGATGGTATCTACGCCTCTACCGGCTCAGCGTGCAGTTCGTCCAGCCTGGAGCCATCGCATGTCCTGCTGGCCTGCGGGCTTATCGCCGAAGAAGCCCACGGATCCCTGCGCTTCAGCCTGGGCAAGTTCACCGAGGCGGAAGATATCGAAAAAGTTATCGAAGTACTGCCCGGCATCGTGAAGAAATTGAGAGCCATGTCGCCGCTTGCACCTTCGGCAAGCTCGGGCGCAGGCAAATAGGAGAAAACAAAATGGCAAGCGGACCCGCTTCCTACAGCGAAAAAGTCATCGACCACGTCAAAAACCCGCGCAATATCGGCGAGATGGAAAATCCCGACGGCGTCGGACGCGTCGGCAACCCCGTCTGCGGTGACGTCATGGAGCTTTACATCAAGGTCAAGGACGGCATCATCACCGACGCCAGTTTCAAAACCTTCGGCTGCGGCGCCGCCATCGCCACGTCTTCAATGGTGACCGAGATGGTCAAAGGCAAGACCATCGAAGAAGCCCTGGAAATATCCAACAAGGCTGTCGCCGAAGCCCTAGGCGGCCTGCCGCCGGTCAAGATGCACTGTTCTGTGCTGGCCGAGGAGGCTCTCAGAAAAGCCATCGAGAACTACTACGAACGGCGGGGTGAGAAGCCGCCGTTCGAGATGACGGTCAGCGAAGAACATCATCATTAAATCCAGTAAGGTTTCTTTTCAAAGAGACTGCCCGTAAGGCAGTCTCTTTGTTTTTCCATAGTGAGTTCCCCGGAATAACTCCGGGTCAAATCGACAATAGATATCGGATTTATTTTTCCAACGCCATTCTGCCCAACACCTTGTGCTCCTCATACCAGGTCTGGATCACGGAGACCACTTCGGCGGGGTCATCGCAAACTCGCAGAAGTTCAAAATCACGCTCGGAGACATAGTTCCGGGACAAAGCCGTGCTCTTCAGCCATCCCAGGAAACCGTCCCAGAATCGGCTGCCGAAGAGGATCACCGGGAAGGGCTTGATCTTCTCGGTCTGCATCAAAGTCAGCACTTCGGTAAGCTCATCCAGCGTACCAAGGCCGCCGGGCATTATGACGAAAGCGATGGCGTACTTCACCAGCATCACCTTGCGGGTGAAGAAATGGTTGAAGGTCAGAGATATGGTGGCGTACTCATTTTTGACTTGTTCTTCCGGCAGGACGATATTGAGGCCCACCGAAGTAGCGCCCGCCCGCGCCGCCCCCTTGTTGGCCGCCTCCATCACCCCCGGCCCGCCACCCGTGATGATGGAGCAACCACCCTTCCCGAGGCCATAGGCGATGGCTTCAGTTTGAGCATAAAGTTCATCATCCTCTTTTATGCGGGCTGATCCGTAAATGGTCACCGCCGGCCCGATCCCGGCCAGTTTGTCGAAGCCATCGACAAATTCGCCGATGATGCGGAACATCCGCCAGGACTCTTCTTTGCCCAGTTCGTTGATCTCGTAATCGTATGGCATGTCATTCTCTCCGTAAAAATTAAGCGCCGGTATTCAGTTCATTGAACCTAAAACAATCAATCAGGTGGTCGTTGACAATACCGACGGCCTGGAGGTGGGCATAGATGATGGTAGAGCCGACGAACTTGAAGCCACGACGTTTGAGGTCGGCACTGACATGGTCGGAGAGGTCAGTTTTAGCCGGTAACTGCCCAAGGCTGGTCCAGCCCCCCACCACCGGCCGGCCGCCGGTGAAACCCCAGAGGTATTGATCGAAGGTGCCGAATTCTCGCTGGACTTCCAGGAAGCGCCGGGCGTTATTCACCGCGGCGGTGATCTTCATCCGGTTGCGGATGATGCCGGGGTCGGCGACCAGGGTTTCAATCATGGCATCATCGTAGGCTGCCACAGCGATGGGGTCGAAGCCGGCAAATGCCTTTTCAAACGCCAGGCGTTTTCGCAGGACGGTTAGCCATGACAGGCCGGCTTGGAAAGCCTCGAGTACCAGGAACTCGAAGTGCTGGCGGTCATCGTGAACCGGCGTGCCCCACTCCTCGTCGTGGTACTTGATCATTATGTCACCGCCGGATTCCGGCCAGGGACAGCGTTTCATGCCGATATCGATGGTGTATCCCCCTTAGTCCCCCTATTTCAGAAGGGAAAATTCTGATCTATTTTCGGTTGGCGGTCATCCAGGCAACAGCGAAATCCACCAAATCACGCTGGGGCATCAGGCGGACCTCTGCCAGGCCGATGCGGCCGATGATCACCTTGTCG
Organism: Dehalogenimonas sp. THU2; assembly: GCF_039749495.1. Classification (NCBI taxonomy): domain Bacteria; kingdom Bacillati; phylum Chloroflexota; class Dehalococcoidia; order Dehalococcoidales; family Dehalococcoidaceae; genus Dehalogenimonas; species Dehalogenimonas sp. THU2. The sequence goes on from NZ_JBDLLU010000009.1 coordinate 79,996, forward strand.
GGGTGGGTGGCTTCGAATGCGGCGCCGATAGCATCGAAATCATCAGAATCATCGCCGAAGTCCTCGAGTATCTGCCAAATGCGCCGTCCGTTCTCCATCACCGGCGCGCCTCCGCGTTCAACCTGTTTACCGGGATATTCGGCGCGGAATTCAGCCAGATGCAACGAGGTATTGTTGGCGTGTCCGGCACCCAGCATCAGGACGGAACCGCCTAAATCGTAAACCCTGCCAAGCGGACTGTTATCGCCGAAAGCGTAATCCAGTGGGTGATCGGCGGTGATGGCAGCCGCCAGCGGCCCCATAGCGGCAAAGGAGACCTGGGGATGGTTGCTTCTGACAACTCCAGGCCATTTCCGGAAAGTCTCCGGTATGACACCGATGGCGCGTGTCGGGGTGATCCCGGGGTCGAAGACCGGCATGGCGTCGCGGATTACCGGCCACCAGGATTCCGGCACTGGTGGGTTGCTCCAGGCCACCGGATCGGAATACTCGCCCGAATGAGCGGGCATGACCAGTGTCCCTTCTTGTCCCACCGCCGCTCTTAAAGCCTGGATGACCGCTACCGGACCACCGCAGACCCAGCCCAGGGCGCTCAACGACGAATGTACCAGTAGCAGCATACCAGGTTCGACGCCGAGGTCTATCAGGTCGGCAGTCAGCGATTCTATGGTTACCGGCATACCGCTGCGGCTGATCGCTTCAGCTTCAGACATGGGCATTCCGTCCGAAGGTCATGATTCCTTCTCCCAGCCTTCCTCGATCTCGTCGAGTTCCTCGTCGGTCATGCCGAAGTGATGGGCGATCTCATGCCTTACCGTTTTTTCAACTTGGTCGACGATCTCGGCGTCCGAGGCGCAAACAAGTTCTATCGGTTTCTGAAAGATAGTGATCTTATCCGGCAGCACCAGGCTGTAATGCGTATCGCGTTCGATCAATGGGATGCCTTCGTACAGGCCGAGGAGTCCGTTGCTATCCGAACCGTCAGCCTGTTGACGATTCGGATAGTCCTCAACGATCACTTCGACGTTATCAAGAAGGTCGAAGAACTCGTCCGGAAGTTTATCAAGGGCACGGGAGACGAGGTCGGAGAAGCGTTTTCTGTCCATGTGATCAGTGATTATTTCAGTTCAACGGTCTTTCGTAAGAACCGGTGCTCTTTAGTCAATTGTTACTGATGTTTTCGCCGAGGGCGGCCCGGATCTCCATGATGCGGCGTTCCACCTTGGATAGCTCCTGCTCCAGTTCCTTGCGGCGGCGGGCGGCTTCGGTGGTGAAGATGTGGTCGAAGAGGATTTTCTGACCCAACAGAGTTTTACGTCGCGCCAGGAGACCGGCTTCTTCCTGGTGGAATTGCGATTTATAGTCTCCCGCGTCCGGCATGATTGTTCCTCACTTGGATGCATTATAGATAACCGGGATGCAAGATACAATCGGTAGAGAAATTGGACACGATAAGACCAATCTTCTTTTCAGGATTATTGGCGAATACTGCAATTCCAGCTATTACTCGTTGGGTGTTTAACGGTGCCCCGACTTCGGCATGAGGAAGGCACACTACTCAACCCACGCCGTAACCCGCGTCCGTAACAGCTTTAGCTATATCCGTGAACATCGCCTGACCGGGATCGTACTCGACACTGAGTGTCCCAGACGCCAGGTCTACTTTAGCTTCACTTACGCCTTTCACCTTACGCACAGCCTTCTCTACCGCCGCCACACAATGACCACAGGAAAGCCCAGTTACTTTGATCGTTTCCTTTATGGTGTCAACCATGTGTGTACCTCCAACAGTGCCAATTTAAGAATGATGCCAGCTATTTTCCATTAAACCCCAGATTCCGCGTTTTGGCAAACTGCCGGCGCCGCCCAAAGACGATAAAAATCCCAATGTTTTATCCGGACCCTCCCGGAGGTTATAATAACCGGACTGATCCGCATGAACAGGGAGACAATACCATGGATTACAACGTCGAAGTCAGGCTGCTGGCGGTAACCCCGGACAGCGAATCCCTCACGGAACAGGCCGGACGGCTTTGCTATGCCAGCGGCGACAAGCTCGGCACCAAGGAAGGCTGGCTGGCGGCGCGGATCAAGCAAGGCCATGACAGCCTGATCGAGCACGCCTCCGCTACCTTTTTTATCAGGGCTTCACGCGTAGTGACCCATGAACTGGTCAGGCATCGTATCGGCAGCTATTCACAGCGAAGCCAGCGTTATGTCAAAGAAACCGAAGCGGAGTTCATCACCCCGCCCGAACTGGCTGCGTTCGACGGCGCCCCCGAGATTTATGAAGCATCGATGGCGGCAGCTTGGGAGGCTTACCGTAAGCTGTTGCAGGCCGGAGTGAAGGCAGAGATAGCCCGCTATGTGCTGCCCAACGCCTGCGCCACGGAGATCATCTGCACCTGGAACTTCAGGGAGATCCGCCATATAGTGAAACTGCGCTCCGGACCCGCCGCCCAACCGGAGATGCGCGCCGTGGCCGCCAAGATCAGGGACATCATGAAAGAGCAGGCGCCGGGGATCTTCGGGGATCTGTAAACACGCGCCTTATTAAACCAGTTTTATCGTCTCGTATATGGGTTTCTCATCTCCTCGGACACAAAAGACCTTGTCGAGATGTTTCCGGGCCACCACCCCAACTTTCTCCATATCCTCAGGTGTAGGGCGCTGCCAGGAATTACCGAGGGTCCGGATGTGGGGCAATATGATAAACGGGATGGTACGGTCGATGCTGGCGATGAATTCTGCCATGCGTTCGGTTTCTTCAATATCGACAAGACCGGGCACGAAAACCGATTCAACGATCAATTTCATCCCGGATTCATGCAGCTTTTTAAAGTTTTCCAGGATTACCTTATTCGATTTACCTGTATGAGCGATATGCAGATCGTCATCCATAGCCTTAAGGGATATCTCAATGGAATCCGTGTGACTCAAATCATCAGGCAACTGCAGCGCATTGGTCAAGAGGATGTTATGGGTCCCGTATCTGCGATGCAGTTCACGGGCAATCTCAGGATACAGGGGATCAAGAGCGGCCTCCGCTCCTTCCATGACCACGTGTTTTACTTCCCGTCCTTCAAACAGAGCCATGACTTCATCGAACGTCAGGAACTTAGTTGGCGGGCTGGCCCAGTTTACAGGCTCCTCATTCGGCACATTAATATATTCTTCAAGCATCAGGCTGTGGATATTTTTTTGGCGATAGCACCAGCGGCAGGCGAGATTGCATCCCCAGAAGAAGAGCACGATCTCTTTTGCGCCCGGGGTGTAGGTGACGTGATAGACGTTGGTAGTCCGGGGGGTTACGCCAGGTGAGGTATCGAATTGGGTAAGGCCGGCCAGGCCGAAACTCTCCGCCAGGTTTTTGGGAGGCGTACTATTTAGCTCTTCCATGATCTATTCGTGTTCTCCTGTCATTCATTTCGTAATAAAGTCAGAGTAAATGTTTTCCGGTGATTACCGAAAGTCGTTATGTAGGTCCTTTTCCCTGTCCGGGGCAAGCGACGAATGGTAAAGAAACCGTTGTTCGATCGGTATCCGCGGTTTCATCGTCTTCCCGGGATGGGATCTCTGCCATAAGCTCATTGATGCGTTTTTTTAACGCTATATCCGTAGTGACATCCTGGGCGTACGCGGCATAACGAAACGCTTTGGATGATTTCCCAAGGCGAAGAGCCGCGACGGACGCAAGATAGGTGGCCTCGGCTGTCTTGAACGGACGCGTGGCGCTGTCATAATTTTCAAGCGCGATTTCCGGGTGATCTGATTGAAGAGCGACGTTCATCGAATCCGTCAGACTGAGCGGGTTTGATGACACATCTTTTTGAGCGATGCCATCATTCCAGGCAAGGCACCCGCCCTGACATCTGCCCTCCTGGTGATGCACGCATTCCAAGCAATGCGTGAAGCAGCCTTTCATACGAAGACCGGAGTCCGTATTGTCCAGGAACCACTGCCGAATCTCATACTCGTTCCTGAAATCGGTTACTTTTCTTCGATCAGCGGTCGACAGGGCAAAGCATCTCAATACGTCCAATTCCGGAGTCACATCCAGGATTGGTTCACAGATACCCAGGCGGGACGCGGTTCCGGCGTGGTATTGCCTTACCCAGGCCAGATCTTCTTCATTAAAAAAGCATAACGGTAAGGAACAATCAAGCATCGCCTCAATACCCAGGCTTGCTGCCTTCCGAAGCATATCGACGCAGCGTTCAGCGACCAATTTGAAGTCCCCCGGATGCACCACATTGGAAGGCGCATTGAGTTGCGGGTTGGCAAGTGTCCATCGAAAACTGGAGCGGCCAAAGCGGTAAGCCAGTTCCGGCATGAAACTGGTGTCAAAATCCGGCCGCCAAACGTTAAATCCCAAACCGACAACAAAACCCTTGCGGATGGCCAGTTCGACATTGCGTATCACTTTGGCAAAATGCTTGGGATTTGCATAATCCCGAGGTTCATTGATATTAAACACGAGGGCTACCACGTTAGGAGATAAAGTATCAAGTAAGTGTTTATTGAATATCCCGCCTGTCAGAATATTCAATCCAGTCATTGGAGATATCTGGCGGAACTGCTTGACCATTTCACCCAGTTCAGGATGAAGAAATGGCTCCCCACCGAGCAATGAGAGATACTGGACCCCGGCACTACGAGCCCATTTTGCGAATTTCAGAAAATTATCCGGAGAGATTGACCCTTGCTTGCCCCGTTGACGTTCCCCGGCTTCAAAACAATAAGGGCAGGAATTATTACACGCCCTCACCAACACCAGATTCATGGTAAAACCTCTGACAATTCCTGACGCATATAACCTTCCTAGTTTATTACTTTAGGGGATTGTTGTCTATTCAACCTGCCAAACTAATATAAATCGAGGCCCGGTTAATCACCGGGCCTCGATTGTCGATACACCATTTCTTATTGTAGAAATTTGTATCAGGCGGTCTTTCTGTTTCTCCTCCAGACCAGCATGCCGGCTACCGCCAGCAGGATCAGAGAGGGAAGGCCAAGCGCCATGAGCAGATAACC